>CAOKNI010000004.1 GCA_948470005.1 uncultured Mycoplasmatota bacterium | reverse complement strand
AACTTACTCCCAATGTTACTATTAACAATATTCCTATTATTATTAACAATTTTTTATTTCTCTGTTTCATTATAAATGTACCTCACTTATTTTGACGTATTCTTAATACGTATTATATAAAAATTATAACTTTCAGAACACCGATTGTCAATACGTTTTTTTAACTTTAAATTATGCTAATCTGCTATACTCATTTTGGTAGAGGTGTTAGTATGAAAATAAATGCAAATGATTATTCCCCAAAGGATATTTTAAAATTTATAAGACAGACTACTAATCTCACTCAAAAAGAATTTGCTAAAACAATTGGAAAGTCAGAAGATTGGTGCCAATCTAATGAACTTGGAAGAACTGAATACTATTTTAAAGATTTATTAAAACTTGCAAAGATACATAATATTGATATCATTATTGAAGAAAAGAAAAAATAATGACAACTAAAAATAGACAAGATATATTAATCAAGTCTATTTTTTCATTCGCATAAATCTAATATTAATAATTCTAAGCCTAAGTATCTATCGATTTTACCACTTTTAATATCTAAATCTAACTTAGCTAGTTTAAGTAAAACACTTTCTAGCTCTTTTATTTTAAAAGGAAATATTTTCTTTAAATATTTTTCTAATTGCCAGTCCATGAGATTAAGTTCATGCATCATTTCATATTCACGAATATTTTTTCCTTGCATGTTTTTAATATTTAACATGATACGAAAATCTCTAGCTATTAGAGAAAGGAGAACACTTGGCTCAACTTTCATGATTTTTAAATCATTAAATAATTCTAAGCTTTTTTCTAAATTGCCTTCTACTAGAGCATCGACAAAAAGGAAATTATTGCTATTAATACTTTTAGAGGCTATTTTTTCCACATCTTCTTTTTTAATATAACATGGAGTCTCATAATATAATAAAATTTTTGAAGCCTCAGACATTACAATATCATAGTTAGATAAAGAATTAGATACAATATATTTAATGGTATCCATATCAATCTTGTAGCTAAGATTTTTAAAATATGAAGCTAATTTATTTTCTACCTCATAGCTTTTTAAAGATGGAATACTAATTAGAGTATATTTTTCTTTTAAAGTCTTAGTGACTTTTTTTCGTAAGTCTAATTTTTCATAGCAAGTAAAAATAATTGTTGTGTTAGGATTTGGATTAGAAAAGTAGTTTAAAATAATGTTTTGCTCTTCTTCTTTTAATTTGCCGCTTCCAAAAAAATTAGCATTTTTCACAATAATATACTTTTCTTCGTCAAACATAGAAATATACCCTGCTTCAAGTATTATATCTTCTAAGGTATTAATATTTAAATCTAAAGTAGATATATTTTTACTATCTTTGATAATCTCACTAATTTTTTCATTAACTAATAAGTAGCTATCACCACTAATTAAATATATTTTCATAATTACCACTAGATTATTATAACATTAATTAAAAAAAATAAATAGACTTTAATTTAAGTAATCATTTATTTTGTCATAGTAATTTATATTCTTGGGAAATTATTCTTGCATCAGAACTATATTTTATGACATATTTATTTTCTTGCTTACAAATAATTATTCCAATGGTTTTATTTTCTTCAACCGTTTTTATATTTTCATCAATATAATTCTTATAAACTTGAATTTGGTCAATATGTTCTTTTTTTAATTCGGTAATTTTTAGTTCTACTACAACATAACATTTATATTGAATATTATAAAGAAGGAAATCAATATAATTATATCTATATCCTAATTTAATTTTATATTCATTATCAATAAAAGTGAAACCTGTACCAAGTTCTTTTAAAAATGAAGAAATATCCTACAGAATTAACTTTTGTAAGATTTTTCTGATATAACTTCATAGTTATTATTTTTAACAATTATATGATTTTTCACATAATCTATTATATTTGTTTCTTCTTTATTAATTAATTTGCACTTTATATTTTTAGGTAATCTTTCATATTCTTTATCTTTTATTTTGCTTCGTAAATCATTTCGGCTCAAATTCTGATTAATATAAAGATTTAAATAATATAATAATTTATTTCCATCTTTTATAGACAATAATTCACTTTAATAACTCCAAGACAATTGTGTCGCCATTGGCGACACTTTTTCTTTACTAAAAACATTATAGAATTGTCTCATTCTAAACAAAGTTCTTCTATTATATTTTTTGCCAACTTCTATCATTAATCTTTTTGAATATTCATCTATTATGTTATCACCATATTTGCCACCAGCATCATTTAACAATTTACCTATTTCAAAATATGTAATTACTCTATGTCTTTCTTTGGAATAGTCTTTTATTTTACTATATGCTTCATTATCAATTAATTTATTTCTTATCTCATTATAATAATTCATATTTATATTCCCTTCTATGGTGCCCAATTTTTAATTTCAAATTTATTATTTTTAATTTTAAACATAATACTGCCATCAATGTCTGTCCTGTATATTTTAAAGTCTTTAAGATTATCTAATACTTCTTGATGCGGATGACCATAGCGATTAGTTCTACCTACACTAATTATAGAGTACTTTGGCTTAATTGTTTCAATAAAAGCTTTACTACTGCTTGTCTTAGAACCATGATGTCCTACTTTTAAAACATCAATATTAGATATATTATATTTGTTAAGAATATCTTTTTCCTTATTGATGCTGGCATCACCCATTATTAAAAATTTATAGTTACTAAGTTCTGTATATAAAACATTACTATTATCATTTTCATTATCATATTCTTTAGTATTTAAAAAATATAGTTTATTATCATTTAAATTTAATTCTTGAATACAATTATCACGCTTTATGCCTTTTTTATCTAAAATTTTAATTAAATTTTGTTCTAGTTTATTAATTGCACCACAATTAAAGATGACTTTTTTGACTTTAAAGTTTTTGACTAAATGAAGCGCTTCTCCTATATGGTCGGCATCTCCATGGCTGCCTATAAAAATATCTATAGTATCAATTCCAAGACTTTTTAAAAAAGTTATGGTATTATCGGCTAAATTAAAGTTTTTATTTCGAATTTGCCAACCTTCTTTTTCATATTCTATAGAGCCACCTGTATCAATTAAAATTACATCTCTTTGATATTTAGATATTAAAAGTGTTGAATCACCTTGACCGACATCAAGAAAATAAGCGTAAATATTGCTATCTAGTTTGGGTGTAAGCTTACAGATAAATAACAAAAGAATAAGACCTAAAGTAAATTTATAGCTATATTTATATATTAAATAAATGATTAGATAATAAAAAAGATAAAAAGCAAAATTTACTTTAGGTACAACTATATTAATGCTAAGTGCATTTAAAAAGAGATTTAGATATTCTAATATTTGAAATCCTAAAGATAATATTGGTTCCAAAAATGGGAGAATAAAAACAATTAAAGACGCTGGAAATAATATTAAACTCACTAAAGGCACAATAATAATATTATTTAAAATAGTTAGCAAATTAAATTCATAAAAATTAGCTATTGTAACTGGCAAACTAAAAACAAAAGCTATAAAACTTACGAAAAATAATTTTTGAAAATAGTTGCCAGTTATTTTTTTGCTAAATAACATTAAGCCAAAAGAAGTTAAAAAAGAATAAATAAAGCCTAAATCATAAATATAAAAAGGATTAATAATTACCAAAATTATAAATAATAAGTATAGAACATAAATACTAGGTAAATTTAAATTTGATTTTTTATTGATAAGCAAAACCGTAGTTAACAAGCTTGCCCGCACTACCGATGGGCTAAAGCCGATTAAAAACATATAAAAGCTTAAAAACAAAATGCAAATAACATTAATCTTTTTTTCTTTAATTTTTACTTTAGATAAAATAGTTTTTATAGCAAAAATTAGAAAACTTACGTGCATACCTGAAACAGCAAAAAGATGTGTTACTCCACTTTCTCTAAAACTAGAATATATATTACTATCAATATAATTTTTATCGCCTAAAATAAAAGCATACATATAACCTTTAGTGCTTTTAAAACTCTCTACTTTTTTTAGAAAAGAATTTTTTAATTGAAACAGAAAAGAAATTTTATTATTTAAGAGTTTTATTTCGCTAGCCATAAAGTTTCTATAAATATGCTTATTATACAAATATTTTTGATAATTAAAAGTATTGGGAATAGTATTTGGAAGTGGATTTTTCATTTCACCATTTATTTGGACTTTTAAGCCTAGCTTTAAATTACTTTCAAACGTATTTTTATCTTCTTCACTTTTATAATAATAAGTAACTTCTATTTTTTCACCGGTCTTTACTAAAAGATTTAGTTTATCACCATCAGATGTATAATCTAAAATTATGCCTGTAAGACTATTAATATTAGAGTCATACTTTGAGTTATATTTAATTATTTGAGTAAATAATAAAACATAGGCAATTAAAAATATAACACTACAAATGATAATTTTTTTAGACTGTAATAAAATCTTTAATCTTTTCAAATAACTTTTCTCCTATGCCTTTAACATTTAAAATATCACTAATAGATTTAAATGCGCCATTTTCTTCACGATGAGTAATAATAGTTTTAGCTTTTGATTCGCCTATTCCAGTAAGACTTGTTAACAAGGCAACATCCGCTGTATTAATATTAACTAAATTTTTTTCGGCGTTAGAATTTGTGGTATTATTTTCATTTGTTTCATTATTTTGATTATTTTTATTATCATCAATTTCTTCTTTACACACATCTTCACTAATAATAATACTATTTTTATCCTCTAAACACTGTGCAATATCATAAGAACCAGCTTCGCAAGAGGTATTGGGGGTTACAATATTAATGCTAGGTCCAATAAGAGACTCTTCACTTTTATTAGTATTATCTGTCACTGGTTTTTCTGTTTCGGTAGAATTAGTTGAATTATGCTCTATTTTGGGGGTATCTTTCGATATAGTAGGCTCTTTATTACTCATAATTTCAGATTTCTGATAAACATAAATAACCATTTCAGCACATATTTTTTTACTTAAATTGATATTATTCTGATAAGCATTTGAGGTAAAGCCACCAGCCATATTGATAGCGTCATTAATTATCGCAGTATTTAATATTTTATAAACACCTGGCTTTTTAACAGCGCCTTTTATATCAACATAAATATAATTATCAATTGGTGTAGTAGCTTTTTCTGATATTTCCTCAGGGTTATTCTCTTTTTCAAGCATAGCAATGCTTCCAACGCTTTCAGTTTCTTTTTCTGGTTCAAAATACTTATAAATAATTAATCCTAAACAGACAAGTAAAAGAAAAAATATAGTTATGTCTTTGGCATATTTTCTTAATAAAAATAAAATATTTTGCATGATTTTCCTCCTTTCCGCTTGCATTGTAGCAAAATATTTTAAAGAATGCAAAAAACAGATTTGATAAAATCTGTATGCTTTTTTAGCAGATTTTTTAAAATCTGTTTTAATTTTGAAGTAAAATATAGATATTTTAGTGCAGATTTTGCAAAATCATTAATTTTTCTTTTTTTTGAATAAAAGTGTAAAGAAAAGTAAAATAACTACAAAACAAGCACTAGCAATAGAAGGTATAACAAAACTAGGCAGGGCTTCTTTGTTTATTTCTAGAGAGTTAAAGACAGTTTTATCAGTTGCTGTTTCAAGAGATTTCTCTTTATAAACATATAGATAATAACTCATCATATCTGTGTCATTATAAACAGTGATAACCACTTCATTTAATTCCTCAGTTAAATTATTACCAAATATAGAAATATTATCACTACTATCTATCTTGTAATCAATATTTAAAGAAGTTTCAGTATCTTTTACAGTTATCGTATATATAGTATTTAAAGAATTAAATGGTAAAGGCATTTCACCATTTAAGATTTGCAAATCTTTTAACATAGAAACCACCTAAAATTAGTGTAAACTAAAAAAAGAAAACTATGCTTTCTTATTTAGATTAATTTAAGTAATATTTCATTCATGACATATATTTTTTTAGGATTTATATAAACAAAACCATTTTTATAAATTAAATCGCCATTTTTGATAAGAGGTTTAATGGGGAATATATTTTGCATGTTTTCTTCAAATTTATCATAAAAAGCTTCTAAACTTATTCCTGCTAATTTACGGAAACCTAAAATAAGTTCATTTTCCATATTATCTACTTTACTCATTAAAACTTTGGAGCTTACAAAATTACCTTTTAAATATTCTGTTAAGCTTTTAGTGTTTTCATAGCGAATGGCAGCAACAAAGCCTGAAGCGCCAACGCCAAAGCCATAGTATTCAGAATTATTCCAATAAGTTAGATTATGTAGAGATTCAAATCCTTGTTTAGCAAAGTTAGATACTTCATAATGTTTATACCCTGCTTTTTTTAAAGTTTTACAAATTAAATTGTACATCTTAGCATCATGTTCTTCTTCAATAGGTTTAATTTTATTTAATCCCACTAAAGTATTCTTTTCAATAATTAAGCTATATGTACTTATATGATTTGGCTTTAATTTTAAAAATGCTTTTAAATCTTTGGTTAAAACTTTTATGTTTTCTTCCGGAATAGCATACATCAAATCAATATTAATATTTTTAAAGCCAACTTTCCTTGCTAGGGCAATTCGCTCTTTAGCATCTTTAAAGTTTGCTTCCCTATTCATAAACTTTAATTTAGTAGAATTAAAAGACTCAATTCCAATGCTTAACCTATTTACCCCTTTAGAATACAAATAAGTTAATTTATCAATCTCTAAGTCTTTTAGATTGCATTCAAATGTAAATTCGATATGAGGACTTTTTTTAAATTTATCTAAAATCGAAAACAGACTTTTTAGTTCATTTAAAGATAAACATGAGGGAGTTCCCCCGCCAATATAAAGAGTTTCAATTTCTTCTCCCATGTAGGCATTATCAATTTCGTCGGCTAACTTTTCAAAGTAAGGATTAACCCAATCATCATTATAAACTACTTTGCAAAAATCACAGTAAGAACAAATACTATTACAAAAAGGGATATGGATATATACTGATTTAATGGGTGCGTCCATAACTTTCTTCTTCCTTATCTTCAATTATCGAAGGCTTGTGCTTAATATGTTCGTCAATTCGACTTTGCAATTCAGCATCTTTGATACTACGGATGGTATCCCATAATGTAGAGGTTGGAATATGAAGATCAGATGATAAATCTTTAAAAGTTAGACCACTATTTAAATATAGTTCAGCTAGTTTTCTAGCTTGTTCTTCAGTAAATGTACCTCCTCTTTTTCCTGATGCGCCACCTTTTTTATGACCTCTAATTGATACTTTCATTTGGGCAAGTTTTAATTTTTCAGCTTCTATTTCATCATATTTTGGGTTGGTCAGGTCTCTTACTTGAGCAAGTCTTTTTTTGATAGTTGATACTGAAACGCCAAAATTTTCTGCGGCCTCTTCTACCGTATGACCTTCGCCTTCTGCAATAAAATTAACAATATCTTTATTTTCTAACATCTATTATTCCTCCCCACTTAATACTGCTAGAAAAGCTTCTTGCGGAACTTCAACACTTCCAACCATTTTCATTCTTTTTTTACCTTCTTTTTGCTTTTCTAGTAGCTTTCTTTTCCGAGATACATCACCGCCATAACATTTTGCTAAAACGTTTTTTCGCATAGCACTAATAGTTTCGCGAACAATAACTTTAGCGCCCACACTCGCTTGAATAGGTAGTTCAAACATTTGACGTGGAATTAACTCTTTTAATTTTTTAACGATAGAGCGGCCTCTTTGGTAAGCAAAATCTTTATGGACAATTAAGCTTAAAGCATCAACTGCTTCACCATTTAAGAGAATATCCATTTTGACTAAATTAGATTCGCGGTAACCACATATTTCATAATCAAATGATGCATAACCTTTAGTATAACTTTTTAACTTATCAAAAAAATCATATACTATTTCCGATAAAGGTATCTCGTAGTGAATATTAACTCGTGTCTCATCAATGTATTCCATATTTTTATATATACCTCTTTTATCTTGACATAGTTCCATAATAGGCCCAATATAAGTACTAGGTACAATAATATTAGTATAAATAAATGGCTCCTTAATATAAGATATGTGAGCTCTTTCAGGCATTTTATTTGGGCTATCAACATTTAATATTTCGCCACTAGTTAACCCTACTTCATAAATTACACTAGGACTAGTAGCAATAATACTAATACCAAACTCTCTTTCAATACGAGTCATAATGACATCCATGTGTAAAAGGCCTAAAAAGCCAGTACGAAAGCCAAATCCTAAAGCATCTGATGTTTCAGCTTCAAAAGATAACGCGGCATCATTAAGTTTTAATTTATTTAAAGCTTCTTTTAAAGACTCAAATTGATTAGGCTCAACTGGAAATAACCCAGAATATACCATAGGCTTCATAGGCTGATAACCTTTTATGGGTGTGGATGCGGGATTATTAGCTAGAGTTATGGTGTCCCCTACTTGGACACTTGAAATATCTTTGATACTAGCTGCAATATAGCCTACTTCACCAGCACGAAGTACGTCTTTTTTGACTTCTCTTGGTGTTGTAACGCCAAGTTCCACAATTTCAAAACTAGAGCCAGTAGCCATTAATTTTATAGTATCTTTAATGTGGAGCTCTCCGCTTTCAATTTTAACTAAGGCTATTACTCCTCGGTATGCGTCAAAACGACTATCAAAAATTAAAGCTTTTGTTTTAGCGTTATTATCAATAGTAGGTGCTGGTATTCTTTTGATTATTTCTTCGATTAATTCGGGGACACCTACTCCTGTCTTACCACTGCAAAGAAGTATTTCTTCCTCTTTAAAACCAAAAACACTTTTTAATTCTTCTTTTACTTTCGGAATATTAGCATTGGGTAAATCTATTTTATTAATAACAGGTATAATAGTTAAATCATTATTTAAAGCTAGATATAAATTAGCAATTGTTTGAGCTTCAATTCCTTGAGCAGCATCAACAACTAATATTGCTCCTTCACAGGCCGCTAGACTTCTTGATACTTCATAGGAAAAATCAACATGTCCTGGAGTATCTATTAAATTTAAAACATACTCTTCTCCTTCATATTTAGTATGAAGTTCTACAGCATTTAATTTTATTGTTATGCCGCGCTCCCGCTCTAGGTCCATGCTATCTAACATTTGGTCTTTCATTTCTCTTTTATCAATCGCCCCAGTATACTCTAAAATGCGGTCAGCAAGAGTACTTTTACCATGGTCGATATGGGCAATGATTGAAAAATTTCTAATATTTTTTGTTTCCATATAAACACCAATATTATTATATCCTAAAATAAAGAAAGATTAAAGACTAAACTTTAATCAGGTCAAATTTTTAGTTTGATTGTTTTTCTTCTTTTTTAGCTTTTCTTTTTTCTTTAATTTTTAAACGTTCTTTTTTCATGATTTCAAATGAAAAATGATTTTCCCGTTCAATATTTGGAAAAGCTTTTAAAAGACGATTTGGGAACGCTTTAAACCCAGCGATTGACTCTTTAAGTCTTTTTTCGAAAATTACTGGTATCATAGCAATTTTTTCGTTTTTTAATTCTTCTACAATAATAATACGATTTCGTAAGTTATAAGCGATTACAATAGAATAAATAACATCTAGGAAAAATAATATAGAAAGGACTATTGCAATAATTACCCATATTTTAAAATCCAAAATACTAAATAAAAGAAATAATAAAGGAGCAACAAAATAAATAATAACTAGCGATAAAACACCAAAGGCAATGGAATTACGAAGACAAATACGACCATTTAGATTATACTTTTCGTTGGCATAATCCCACCATCGATTGTGAAATATCATTTCTAAAATAAATGATGTAAAATATTCCAAAGCACTAGTAATAATGATACCAAAAACAAAAACAACAATAGGGTCATCATAATACCTTAAAAGACAAAAAAGAATGAGAACTGCCCCAATTCCATATATAGGGATAACGGGACCGCATAAAAATCCTCTATTGACAAGTTTTTTAGTTCCTAAAAAAATCCAAAACACTTCTAAAAAATAGCCGATAAATGAACATAAAATAAATGTTAAAAAGCTATATGTTAAAATTTCCTTCATAATATACCTCTTTTATGATTATATCATTTTCATTAAAAATAAACTACTTATTTTTACATATTTAAAAGCATTTCTCATATAATCTATTAGAAAAAGAAAGGAACTGATGAAAATGATTAACAAACAGAATTTATGGTTTTTGACACTTTTTTCACTTATTATGGTACTTAGTATTTATTATCTAACGATGTCTCAAGATACTTTATCTACTTTAAAAGTTGGAGCTACAGATAATGATAAAGCTAGTGAAGTTGTGATAACCGAAAATGATACCTTGGTAGCTCTTAAAGTAGCGGAGGAAGAAGCTATGGTGGCAAAGCTAGAAGAACTACAAGGTATTTTGCTAAATGAGACGGCAACACTTGAAGAAAAAAATAAGGCATATGAGGAATTACAAGATATAAATAAAAATGCTAGTAATAAAGAAGCAATAATTAAATTAATAAAAGAAACTTATAAGTTAGATTCTTATGTTACTATAAATGGTTCTAATATCAAAGTAACTATTTCAAGTAAAACTCATAATACAGAACTTGCTAATAATATTATTAGAAGTATTCAAGATATTTATGATGATAATATGTACATAATAGTAAAATTTGATACTTAGGCCGTTTATATAACCAAATTCACGTGTAATTCATAAAATACACTAGATACATTATAGTTATGAAAGGAAGGTACACGTGAAAAGAAGTATTTTAACTAAAAGAGAGCAAGAAATATTTGGCTTATTAGTTCAGAATAAAACAACAAAAGAAATAGCAAACAAACTATTTATAAGTGAAAAAACTGTTAGAAATCATATATCAAATGCCATGCAAAAATTAGAAGTTAAAGGTCGTGCAGCGGCGGTTGTCGAATTACTCAGATTAGGCGAAATTACTTTATAAATTTAATCTCCTTTAAAGGAGATTTTTTAGATTGTCTTTTAATTTACTAAAAATTATTGCAAAATTGATTTTTGTTATCTACGTGTTACCTACCGTAATATTTTTAAATGATTTTTAATAATTTCTAGTTAAAATTTATGAAAAAGAAAAAGCCAGCTTTTGGGCTCAAAAACAGGGCTTCCTGTAATATTCAAATGGTGACTCCGAGGTGATTCGAACACCTGACCGATCGCTTAGAAGGCGATTGCTCTATCCAGCTGAACTATTGGAACGATTTATATATACTAATTATAAGCCTATTTTAGGGAAAAATCAATTATTTTATTTTGGAGTTGTAACCAACTGTGTAACCAACCGACATTGTTTTAGAGCAATTTTTAAGCCATTATTAGATAAATATTAGCATTAAATATAATAATTTAAAAAGAACCTGCTATTGCAGGTCTTTATGTATAATAATAAATGGATTTACTATAACTAAATAGTGTCCGTTTACTAAATATTCTTTGGTAAGTCCACATGTTAACATACTTACTTCTTTAATATCACCTAGCCAGTCTTTTAAATACTTCTTAGTAAATTTACTAATTTCTTTTTCATTTAATTTTTTCATTATTTTTCCCCCTTGAATTAATAATACCACATTTTTAGTGCGAATTTTGTCGAATTGTGTAAAAAGCGTGAGTTATTGCACAAAAAAAGAATTAACGAACCATTAACTCTTTAGCGATAATCGTTCATATCATCATAACTATACTTACATGTATCACACTCTATAATAAAGCTTCGCAAACCATTCTCTAATATTTCTACAACTTGGCCTTTTGTGCATGGGCACTTGTAATATGTAACAACACGTTTACCATTTGAAGATTCTTCTTCCGTTCTTTGAATTATTTCTAATTCTTCTACGTTCATAAAATCATTCCTCCTATATCTATTATTCTATACTATATTTTAAATTAGGGCAACAAAAAAGAGGCTAACCGTTAAGGCTAACCTCTTTTTTGTTGCATGGTGTTCAGCAGTGTTCACTTTATTTATACCATTTTTTGTTATAAGGAAAATACATTAACTTATTATTAACATATCCTTTAAACCATTTATATCCGTTCGCACTACCTACATTCATAGTAACTTTTTTAATTACTGTGCCTTTTTTGTAAGCAATTCTTGGTTTGCTAAATCCAATACCACCTATTCGACCATAAACTCCAACACCAGTATCTATAGTTAAAACTTTCTCTTTAGATGGTTTACTTACTGGCTTATCATTAGATGTTGGCTTTTTAGAAACTTCTGGATTTACAATAAAACCTCTAAGTGGATAATTAGCATTTAAGCCCCATCGTCCATTGTTATTGTAATGTGTAGCTATCCAAAAAGCTTTTGAACCATATCCGCTTTGAGCAACTTTAATACAGTTAGAATTAATTACCTCTGTAACTATGCCAACGTGTCCCGCAAGGTTTCCTTTACCTTGCCAAACAATAATACTTCCTACAACTGGCTTTTTTACTATTGATAAACCGCTTGCTATAGCTCTTTCAATAAAGTTCTCAGCATTGCAATTTAAATGATACTTTTCATACTTTAACCCTAATTCTTCATTGAAAGCACCACAGGCATATCCGACACAGTTAGCTAACACGTTGCATTGTTTGTCTGTAGGTTTCCCCTGAATGCAAGTTGAATATCCTCCATTAGCTTTACGGATAAAGTATTTATTACCCTTTGTAGGTCTAGTCGTTCTTATCATCAATAACAACCTCCCCATCTTCTAGCATTTCACTAAATGATACTTCGTTTAGTTTATTTTGGGTATCATAAGGTTCTGCTTCAAGTTCAGCACCAATTCCCTCTTCTTCCATAATATACTCAGTCTTATATTTTTCAACTAATTTTTTGTCATATTCTACTTCTATGACTTGTTTTTCTTCTTCCATTTTTAATATTCTTCCTCTCTAATCTTTTTAATATCAGCGATACCGCCTGCTGATGTAGACGCTATTAAACATAATACTAATGCTTGCAATAAATTTGGCTCTATCTTGCAAAAGAAACAAATAAAACCACTAATAACGCCAATTAAAACGTTTTGTATAGGTATATATTTGTTAGGTACTTTTCTAATAAACAATTTTGTTATTGCCCCAAAGATATAGGTAATTATCGCTATTATAATCATATAAGTTATTTCCATTTTCTCACCTCACTTTAACCCTAACTTTAAAAGGACATATCCTATCAAGCCTCCTATTAAGGCTGATAAAATATATCCTATTATTTGGTCGAGCCTTTTTTCAGGCTTCCCTTTTATATCTTTCATATCTTGTTTAATTTCTTTTACATCGTTATCAATATTATCTACTTTATCATTAACTTTAGTTAATGCTATATAAACATCTGATAACTCTTCAATCTTTTTATCGTGTTCATCTAATCTTTTTGTATTAGATTTTCCTCTTTGTTCAATTTCCTTTATTAACTCAATATCGTCTCTAGTCATAATTTAACCTCCTATGCTGTTCTTTTCCAATAAAATTTATCGCAAAAACTATCAATCATAAACTCACTATCTACAGTTGTACTTAAATAAAAGAAAAAAGTATTATTTGCTGGCATAGTATCTGCTCCAACGATATCGTAGCACTCGACATCGCCATTTGTATTTATGTTGAGCATCATTATACAGTTGCCACCATCCGAATACCCAATTATCTTACATTTATGTCCTAGTCTCGTAACTCCAATGCCAGCACTACCATACGAACTTCCAACGCCAAGTTGAAACATTTTTATAGTGTTGTCGTCTATCTCAACAAGATTATCAAGAGATGCTTCTATATTTATCGTATGCCCTTGCCGCGAAACATAAATTCCGGCATTTCCTGTACTAACAAGACTTTGACCATTTCTGTCATACACTAGTAATACATTTTTTGTACTTTTAGACGTTTTGAATTCTTTATCAACAAGTGTCCACGTACCACCATATTTACTACTAGGATTTGTATTTGTAGAAGTTATAACAACTTGCCCAATATAGCTAACTTTTTCATTTAATATTCTTCCTTGGTTTGCTGATAAAGGTAAATCGGTCCTATCGGAATTTAGATTATTTACTACTTCTTTAGAAGATAATTCTCTGGCCCATTCACTCCAAGTATTCCCTATTAGCGTTCTATGCGCTTGTTGGTGATCATTGCTATTTATAGTTCCTTTTCTTTTCCAAACTTGCTTAATATCTGTTGGTGACGCAACATCTACATACAAATATCCATTGACTGCTTCAAGAGGTGCATCAATAGGCTGATAAGCTACATCAAAAAAGTATTTGCCCGCTTCTTTATAACTATCTAAACTTGTGTTTTTTTTCTTAACTATTATCATATCAATATTTTGGCCAGAAGTGTTAAATTTCGTCATTAATTAGACCCTCCCTCATTTATATTTTTGTTATCGGTAACAATAAATTCGTACTCGTCGTTCCACTTTACAGAAGCATCGTCAAAATATGTATTGTTTTCGTCCGCATCAATATGCTGTATTCTTCTAAGAATATCATTTATTTGCAATTGCAAATTGCCTGCAGCATCAGTACTCAATTGAGTTTTGATATTTGAAAACCAACTATTAAAAATTTCTTCAAATTGTATAAATAACCCTTCCGTATCAATGGTTTGAACAGTGGACACAACGTTACCACAATCACTTGTGACATATCTTGTATCTGTTATTAAATCTTGTGTAATTTCCGTTGTTCCAGCTGGTATGCTAATTTTTGCTATTCTTAAATCATAAATTGTTGATGTTCTAACTAAAATCGGCGCAATTGGGTTTTCTGCAAATGCTCCTTTGATTATTTGAGCTGATATTAACCTGTTTGTTAAATCTAATCGTATAACAACATTATCAATGCGGCTTAAAACACCATCGGCATTTTCTACTGTTAATTGCTTTAATGAATCATTATCATATCTATATCCGTTTATATTTGCCGATCCAGATTTGATGTTTACTGACATTGCATCATTGGATGCTAAAACTTGACATCCATTATTAAATATCCCATTTGTAAAATACATTGCTAAATGTCTTGCGAAGTCTTCAGCGAAATAAATTCTATCATTATCAACATCGTTAAAAAATGTATATTTTTCCATTATTTTCCTCCTTTTTTAATCTTCTTTTTCAGAGAATGTCTCTGCCAATGGATCGCCAAAAGTTGCGTAAATACTTTGATTCGAATTTTCTATAGTTTCTTCTATTTCTACAATTCGTTTTTTTAAGGACTTTTCCCAACTTTCTTTTTTAATATCTACTATATCACCTAAATCCCAATCAATTTTATAATCTGTTGAATAGGCTGTGACTTCCATAGATTCTATAGGATCAGATAAATTCTCTTTGCCTTTTGTTTTCAATACCTCGATGTATTGTGATGTAGTTAAATCAGTGTTGCTTTCGGATTTTGCATCAACAAAAGTTTCTCTTAAATCAAAATCGCTATAATTTCCACTACTTACTTCTACTAATATCCTAGCATCGCCCTCACCTTGACCGCCAACTAAAGCATAATTTTTTTCAGATTTTGAATCATAAGTGTAATCTGCTTTTTCTATATTTCCTTTATCTTCACTGAATTCATATCTAGAATTTAAGGATTGTGCTTCTGTGCGATCTAATCCTTGATAGTTTTCATATATATATTTTTTCCTTTTTAGATCCGGAATAATTCTGTGAGCAATAGTAGATGTTTTAGAAAGTTTTAATAAATAATCACCTACATTTTTATAAGTACATTGAAAAACAATAGAATTGGATTCTATTGTAGTTGTTTTTATTTCTAATTTAGAAAAAGGTGTCATTTCAGATAAAATTTTTCTCTCACCATTTAAGATTTTTCCGCTAAAATTAATTCTTTTTTTTACGATTCTTCTTGTTAATATGCTTGATAAAAACCGACCGATAATAATTGCTTCTACTTTTTTACTATCATCTGATATTTTAATGCTTTCAATAATCCCTGCCTCGATAGCATCTTCGCGAATTATTATATTATCTCTGGTTAGAAACTTCTTAGTTTGATTATTAATAGGCAGATGTAATTCGAACTCGCCATAATCATAATATTTTCTTCGCCATCTTAAAGAGCTAAAAGAATCTATAATTCCTATAAAATTTAGATTTTTATCATATACATCAATATTGAATTCTTTGATCATTACACTGCCTCATATTCTGTTAAATATTCTATTATTGCTTCTAAATTTTCTGCATTTTCATCAGCATTATATCGATATGTATTCTCGCCATGGTGGATTTGTAAAAATTTACTTCCAAAAACTATTAAATTATTTATATTTTCTTCTTGATCAGAGTTAGCAGAGATATAGATAATATTTTTATTTTGTCTGTATGTATGGACAATAATTTTATCACCTGCTTGCATTGTTTTTTCTATTTTTATTTCTTCTCTAGTATCAACATTAAATAAAGATGGATTTTCTACTACACCGTTTGCAGTAAATATAATTGTCATTCCAAATTCAATATTAGTTGAATTTGTTATCGACACCATCGAAGTTTGATTTTTAGTACCAAACTTTATTCCTGTTGTTTGTGGAATTTTAAGAGAAAACTTGAAAGCAGGTGACCAAGTGGCCATTTGCAATGTTGTTTTTTCTATATCAGTAAAATAAGGTGTAGGACATATCAAAGATATTTGAAAAACTTTAGGATACCCTTTTTCATTTATCTTGATACTTTCTACTTTATAATTGATTTTTCTTTCTAGATCATCTTCGTAATAATAAAGTGTTCCAGTTGTTTTTAAAGGAAATATGCGATAAAGTATTTGTCTATTATTAACAAAATCATCTTTAATAATCCCGCTTATAATAATATTTCTTTTTTCAATACTAGTATCCACATAGTTTTCCCCGATTGCATAAGCGCTTTTTATTCCAGTAACTGTACCTATTACCTCATGAAGTCCCTCTACTTTTTCAAGATAAAAAGGAAAATCATAAGTAAAAGTTACCTTTTCGTGTAAATGTGATTCACATACTAATCTTTTTGACATATAATTTCCTCCTATCCATGAATCAATTTTTGGTATTGAACTTCTTTTCTCATATTTCTTACGCATTCGCTAGGTGTTAATGCTTCTGGTGAATAGAAATTGAATGTATTATTACCACTATTATTGGTATTGGATATTACTTCTTTACGATCTGTACTAGTTAATGGCCGTACAATTGCTTTTCCATTCATCATTGTAATCATTTCAGGACTACCTGCCTCTGCCATAATTGCCTCGCCATCGCCAATAATTGATGCACCTGTTCTTAATAGTGGAATCTGCGGCACTTTTAACGGATTTTCACTCCATTTGTTTTTAAAAGGTGAAATGTTTAAAAATGAAATGTTTCTAATTTTATTTAAAGCTTTATTTATCGCATTAAAAGGTACTGCTACTACTTTGTTGATTCCTCCGATAATTTTATTAACTACAGTAGTAAATACACTTGCAATTGAATCTTTGATACCTGCAAATATCTTGCCACCTGTAGAAAAGACATTTTTAACCTTTTGCCAGGCAGTAGAAAATATATTACCGAAGAATGACGCTACAGATGAGAATACATTCTTTATTCCCTCCCAGGCATTAGCAGCACCAGTTTTTAAGGCTTTCCATGCTGCTGTAAATGCATTTTTAATTGGCAAAATAATCTTGTTTTGAATCCATGACCATACTGATGATAATAAATTCTTAATAGGTTTTAAGACATTATTGTTTACCCATGATGCAATTGTAATAAATATATTTTTAACAAATTCCCAAGCCGCTTTAATTGCATTTTTTATTGCTTTAATGCCAGTTGAAAACGCTTTTTTTATTGGTGTAATAACAGATTCGTTGATCCAGTTAACTGCTATAGTAAATAGTGCAACAATCATTTCCCATAATCCTTGAATAATACCCCAAATTACGCTCACAATGCTCTCTAAACTATTATATATATTCATAAAAAGATCAGTAAACCATGCTGCGATTGGAGTAAAGAATTGTTTAATCGGCTCTATTACATTTGTACTTATAAAAGAGACAATACTAGCAAATATTTCTTTTACTTTTTGAATAATTCCATCTACAAAGTTTCTAAACCCCTCACAATTATCGTAAAGTAATTTAAATGCCCCTGCAAAAGGATTAACAATAAATAAGAGTAATCCTTGCCAATTGTTTTTTATAAAGTCTATAATGCCAGTAAAAAATCCTACAATTCCATCAATTACAGCTTTGCATACATTTTTTACATTTTCCCATAAGCTGATCCAAAAGTTTCTAAACCATTCACATTTATTCCACAATAGAACAAATCCCGCAATGAGTGCTGTAATTGCTGCGACAATTAATACAATTGGATTCGCAAGTAATGTTGCATTGAAAGCTGCAAAAGCAGTTTTAACACTTTTTATTATATTAGTAAGCTTTGGAGCTACTTCCATTATAGTACCCACTGATGATATAAGTTTCGCTAATATGATCAGAAATGGTCCGAGTGCAGATACAATGGCCAATACTACTAATACAATCTTTTGGGCCACTGGATTTATATTTGTTAACCAATTTGTGAATTTTGATATTGCGGATATAATCTTATTTAAAATAGGCAATAAAATATCACCCAACTTAACACAAAGCTCGGTGACTGTATTTTTCATTTGAGTTATTTTAGCTGCAGTCGTTTCATATCGTTTAGATGATTCATTGGTTAAAGCAGAATTTTCTTCCCAGGCATTATTACTTATATTAACCATATCAGCCATCAATTCAGATGCACCAGATAATCTTTTCATTGTATCTGTTTGCCTTAATGATGTAACTCCAAGTTCATCTAATATGATATTTAAGTTTTCACCACCTGCTTTGGCATCGCCCATACCGCCGACAACCTTTTCAATTGCCGACATTGCATCATTTTCCCAAAGAGTCTTAAAGTCTTTAACAGACATTCCTGCAACATCTGCCCATGTTTTCAAACTATCAGTATTTAAGGCAACATCTTTATCAATTTTAGTTATAACAGCAGAGATAGCAGATCCTCCACCCTCGGCCTCTAAACCAACACTTGCAAGTGTCGTAGATAGTGCCAACACTTCTTGCTCTGTTAAACCAACTTGTGTTCCAGACGATGCTATTCTTGATGCCATATTTACTATATCTGCCTCTGTGGTCGCTGCATTATTACCTAAGGCAACGATAGCAGCTCCGAAACGATCTACAGTGTTTATATCAGAACCCATAATATTATATAATTGAGCGATTGCAGTTGCTGCCTCATCTGCAGACATATTTGTTGAGTCTCCTAATCTGACCATAGTTTCTGTAAATGCTAAAATATTTTCAGTTTTTACACCTAATTGCCCAGCAGCCTCAGCTACTGCAGCGATATCTGTTGAACTACTAGATGTTGCTTTTGATAGATCTAAAATGCCTTGTTTTATTTTTGCAAGCTGCTCATCCGTGCCATCTACAGTTTTCGTAACACCAGTAAACGCTGTTTCAAAATCTATCGCACCTTTAGATACTGCAGTTAGTGCTACTGTTGATCCTGCACTAAATAACGAAAGTTTTTTACCCGCAGATTCTATCTTGCCACCAACACTTTGCATTTTTTGACCTGCTATTGATATTTGTTGTGCTCCAACAGATCCGAAGTTTTTTAATTCTGTAGTCAAAGACTTTAATTTGTTTTCAGTTGCTACAATTTCTCTTTGAAAATCGCGATATTGTTCTTCAGTTATTTGACCTTTATCGAATTGCTTTTGCACTTGTATTTGAGCAGTTTTTAATGTGTTTAACTTTTCTTTAGTATTAGCAATACTTTGATTTAATAAATCTTGTTTTTGCTTGAGCAAAGTTACATTTTTAGGATCCATTTTTAAAAGACTATTTACACCTTTTAATTCTGATTGCAATTGTCTAGTTTTACCATTTACCTCGCTTAGTGCTTTATCTAGCTTTGTTGTATCGCCACCTATTTCAATCGTAATTCCTTTTATTTTCTGTGCCATTTTCTCACCTCTTTTCTTTTAAAGAAAAAAAGAGGACAACCTCTTTTATCCTGGTCGTCCACTTTTATATTTATCTCTTAATTTTTTTCTATCTGGTTCTGTTTGCTGCAATCTGTATGCGTTTTGCAAATATTCAATTCCATCTTCTGTTTGCATACAATTATAGATAACAGCTTCCCTGTAATAAAATAAATATTCCACTAAATCTAGATTCTCGACCTCTAAAATAGAAATACCGCAGTATTTAGAAACCGCTTTTTCTCTATGACTAACTAATTTATACCCCACATCTTCATCATCCTGAGTAGGATAATATGGGGCAGTTAGTTTTTTGAGCTTTGTATTTCATCTACCCAGTTAAAATAATTAATAAGAAGATCTTGTAATTCATCAATATTATGATTATCTTCTAGCCACTCTGTTTTTACTTCGTAATTTTGCTTATTTTTGCTTAAGGCCATTGATGTTGCAAGAATAATATTATCAAAATCTTTTTCTGACATATCATCCTTAACGCCACTCAATTTTAAAATCTTCTTTAATACTTTTAATTTTGGTGGTTCGACTTCCAGAATCTTTCCATTCTTTAGTTTTGTTTTAAAGTATCTAGGTATGTATTGTGTCATATCAAACATATCTCATTCCTCCCTTACTTTCTAATTAAACTGTTTGATCATTTTCGCTATTAGTTGGTGTATATTCTTCTTGGAATATGATTAAAGTGCCTTCGTTGTCATTTGGAAGTGCTTTAATTTCAGCATCAATAACTGTTTCAGCATCTTTTGCGAATGCTAAAGAGAAACCTGCAGTATTTTGTCCTACAATAGTAATTCTTACATTTCCATCTTTTTTATCTTCATGAACGAAGTGGAAAATATATTGTTTACCATCGTTATTGTTAATACCACCGATTTTAATAGTTCTCATGCCTTTTGCTGCATCTTCTGTAATTCTTCCTGTCGCTACCAATTTCTTTAAGGTTTCAGCATTCCAAGTTAGGATTCCACTCTTAAAAGTTACTTCTTCTTTTGTTAAAATTTGTTTTTTAACAATTCCTAGATCATCTTCTGCCTCATAGAATTCTGGTTTATAATCTAATGATGCACCTTTTTGAATATAACCTAAAATATTGATTTCTTTTTCAAGATCTTCATTACTTGGAATTACACCTGTATATTCTGTTGAATATAGCTTACCACTTCCTAAAGTGATTGTTTCCTTTGTTCTTTTACCCATGATTAAATTCCTCCTTTTTCTATTAAATTAAAATCAAAAGTAGTCATATACATCTGTTCAGATTCTATATATTCCCTATTTTGACTAATTTCTATTTCATCATCGTTATTAGAAACACTTAATATGTCATCTATAATGACTTTTTTTACTTTCTCTTCCAATTTTTGATCGATATTTGATGTATAGAGTTCTACAGAAACATCACTATCAATGATAAGATTAACTTTTGATACTCCTCTTACATCTTTATCCTGATTAAAAATTAAAAAAGGAAGTTTAGGAGGTTTTATAAAATGATTTTCTGTAGTAGGTAGATTAGTACCTTTTTTAAGAATTTCTTTAAGATCCATTTTTAATTGCCTCCTCCACTTGATTTTCATAATCTTTAACTGCTATTTGTTCATTCTTACTAATAAAAGGAAAAGCTCGAGTTCTTCCGCCATTTCTTGTTGCATGGCCTTTTTCTAACAAATGAGATTTACGATATTCTGGATCTTTTACATACCAAGTATTAACTCTAGATCTTTTAGTCTCTAGTGTTCTTTTAGACGCAATTGCTTTAGCATATGTACCTGTCCTTTTATTGGCATCTTTTTTGGTGTTTTTTACTAAAGTATTCATCACATCATCACTTATTTTTTTTACCTTTTCTGTAACATCATCACAATATATCGTTAATTCTTCATTGATTGCTTTCTCTAGATCACCTATTTTGATGCTATTGGCCATTAATACTCTCACCAATAATCTTTATAGTTTTATGCCTTTGCATGAAATCATCAGCATCTAGAATGTTAAAAATAATACCATTAAAAATGATTCTATAAGTTTGTGTATCAAATTGAAGATTTTTTAATTCTTCACAATATCTAACTATAAATGTAAATTTATTTTTAGTTGATACAGCACCTGCAATTAGATATTCATTTCCCCCAGTTTTATTAACTTGTGCATGACAAGAATAATAATCACTATAGGTATCGTTATCTTCATTAAGTTTTTTAATCTGAATCTTTTGGTTTAAGATCATCCATACCCTCAACTTTCAATTGCAATATAAAATCAGCTTTTAACTTTTCTATGGTACTATTTTCTTTTACTGTAATAGAATTTCTGTCATATAGATCCTCAATGACTAAAAGAGCTAATTCAATAGATCTTTCATCATCTGGTGGATAGTTTTCACTTATTGCCCCTTTTAAGTAAGCATCGGCTACTTTTATATAACGATTTAATCTACTATCAATTGCGGAATCTGCAGTATCAATTCCTAATTCTTCTTTAACATTATCAGCAGTCAAGAATTGTGCTAAAGATTTTTTTACCTCTGCTACTGCGGACATAGTCTATCCTCCTAACTATACAGTTTGATCAGTTGAATTTGGTGTTGCTGATATTTCTTCGCAATCAACACCAGTATAAGAGATATAAGAATATGCATTAACATCAGTTTGTACTGTGTCATATCCCTCTAAAACTCTCAAAGTAGTTTGATTCTTATTAAATGCATAATGTTCAGAAGTAGCAAATTCTAATCCATCTTTATCCATAAAATCACATCCTGCATCTGTTGCACCAACGAACATTGGAGCTTTTCCGTCTACATTTTTTAATTCTTTATCAGAGAATACATAAATAGGCATATTTTGGAATACCTTACGAGATTTATTAGTAGGATCAACTTCTAACATACCTCTACCATTTCTATCTTTTTGTTTATCCATTTCTGCAAAACCTGTTTGATTTGTAATAATTACCCCAGTCATTGCACATGATGGATCAATGTCTTTGTTAATATGTTCTTTTAATGCATTTAATCCAGTGATTGCTTTAGCAGTCTTTCCTTTTGCTAATGTAGTAAAGATATCTACATTTTCAGTTCTAACAGCCTTTTTAACAAACCATTTATTTAAATAATTCATTAATCCTGCTTTTTCATTACCTGCTAGGATATTAGAAATATAGATTAATTTACCTTTAAATTTAATAGCAAATGGTTTTTTCTCAAATTTTGGTCCATCTTCTTCTGTTACAGCACTTCCATCTTCAAAATCTGAAAGTAGGCCATCATCATCTGTCTCAAAATTAGTAGATCCAGATAGTGCAGTTGTTGGAACAACATTTACTAATCCTAAATCTTTTGCAGACATATAATTTCTTCTTAATTCACGAATAGCAAGTTGAACATCTTCTGGTAGTAAATAATTAGTACCATGTGCATTTTCTGCAGTTGAATCTGACTCAACAATTAATGCCTTTTCTTCATCAGCCATTCTTCTACCAGTTACCATTTTAGTAACAGCAGCGAATCCATCAGCTTTCTTTTCTTCTTTTACTTCTGCAACTTTTTCTTCTGTTACTTCTTCTTTAGCAACAGCAAATAGTTTTGCCTCTACTTCATATTCTTTTTGTAGATTTTCGATTTCATCTAACACTTCGTTAGCTTTGTCAAAATCCTTTTCAGTTTGATAATTTTTTGCAATTATCGTTTTTTCTTCAATACTCTTTAAAATTTCTCGCATTTTTTTATTCATTTTACATTCCCTCTTTCTTATCTAAATTTTTTTGTGCGAAAATAAAAGACTTAATTGTTTTCATTTTTAATGAAATTAAGTCTTGTTCATTGAAATTATTAGTTTTTGTTTCATCTTGGTTATATTCTGTATTTTTCTGGTTGTCGTTGTTTTCAGTAGCAACCTCTTCATTTTCCTGTTCTTCTTGATTAGGACCATAATTTTTGGTTGTTCCTGCTTTTGGTTGTGCTGGAACTGCCACAAAAGATACCTCATATGCATCAATTGGACTTTTCAATTCAAAATAACACATATTTCCATCGTATTCTTTACCATTCCAGTGTTCACACCATCTTTTTCTATTATCTGTACCACAAATAGAACATATCACCTCACCGATAGCACATCCAACTGATACTTCTTTTTTAATTCCTGCATCTATTTCAGTAATTAAATCTTCATTACTTTTAGTTTTAACCATATAACAATGAGCAACTAAACTCGTATAAGGTTCTGCAGTCTTTGTACGACCGCTTTCAGTAATTAATTCAGTATCATAAATTCTAGCAACTTGGTTATCTGCTCTAGATGAATGATCTTTAATAATAGTTTTGCCAATAAATAACTCTTTTAACTTTTCTAAAGTTGATAATGGAAATACTTCAAAATCTCGATCTATTTCATTGTCACAGATTCTTAACTTAAAAGTATAGATATCTTCTTTAGATAATGTTTTAAGAGCAAATTTATTGATTTTTTCTAATTCTTCATCTGTTAACTCTTGACTTTCAACAGCACCAGACTTTTGAATTAGCTGCTTATTCCTGTCCATCAGTATCACCTCCTCCATTAGCATTTTTTTGTTGGTATTGTGTTCCTACTAATTCAGCAGGAATCATTGCACCATTACCAATTAATTTATCCCCACCTGCTTTAGCTTCTAAATCTAGATAAGCTCTCGCCTCGTTTGGAGTATATATAAAATTGGCAACACCTTTTGATAAACTCTCAATTTGAGTTTTTAAATCAGCTCTTAAAATAACTGATACATTAAATTTGAATTTTAATCCTTTTTTAATTTCATCAGTAGTTAAGAGTTTATATGTTAATTCTTCCTCATACTGTTTTAATATGAATAAAAGAGTATCAACATAGAATGCTAATTGTTGTGCCTCTGCACTCGCATAACTACTTTTTGAATAGTCATTTATTTGATTTGGCTTTATACCAAATGCACTTGCAATTTGTAAAGCATTATATTTTTTGATTTCCATAAACTCATTGTCACCAAGTTTAATATTTAATGGATCTAATTTTGATCCTAGTGGTATAGGAATAATAGATTTTAATGCATCTACTTCACCAGTAGCATATTTTTCTAGATTAGCAGTAAATTTTTTGGCACTTTCTTCATTTAAGTTTCCTGTATATTGAAGAACCGCTTTTGCAGTAAAACCACTTTCAATTAATTTATTAACCATTTCTTGCGACTTTTGGCCACCAGTAATGGTTGCTTTTAATTGCTCTCTTACACTTAACCCTTTAATGCCATCAAAGGAACTAGAAGTTTTAAAATGTAAAATTTCTTCGCTAGAAAAGACATATCTATGAGTACCAACTCGATATATGTAATAAACATCTGGTATATCAGATAATATTTTTCCATCATCATACCAAACTTCTACACTTTCACTAGGTAGTAAAATTAATTCTTGATCTTCTTGTTTTTTCTTATTAGTTATCCATACATAAGCATTACCATAATGATTACGATTCATTTCAACTGCAGCAAAGAAATCTGTTGAAGTTGTGAATCGATTCGGTCTAAATCTTAATTTTGCATAAAATGGATGATTTTTTTGTTCAACTACACCATTTTTATCAGATGTAGATACCAATTTTAATGGTAATTTTCCTAATGATTCACTTAATATTTTTAAACAAGCAAAGTATGTTGCCTCGGACAATTCTTTTTCACTAACACCATTAAGGTTTAGAAAATCTATTAATTGTTCCAAAGTAATTGTTTCTTTTTCTGTACTAGATGTTGTAAGTGTCTTTATAATCTTTTTAAAATTACTAAACATAAAAATCTACCTCCTTTCTATTTATCCCAACCCATTAAGGATAAATAATCTTCCATATTTTTCTCTAAATCTTGGTTTTCGATGTCATTGCATTTTTGATAAGCGACATGTGCATTAATACATGCATCGATTGGATCTATTCTCTTTGTTTTCGCTCCAACTTTCTTATCAATTTTAATTTCACCGAATGAGTTCTCAACGACTGCAGCATTAGAAAACGACCAAGACAACAATTCGTTTTCCTGATCGTACTCAAATTTTTCAGACTTGATATTTAATCTCATATCAACTGTAGCATCGTTTAGAAATCTAGCAGACTGTGTGACCATAATTAATGGGCATCCTAATTCTTCTAAATCTGCCAAAAAGCCATCGGCATTGTGTGGGTCATACCCACATGCCTGTGGTTGTAATTCATACTCACTTATAATGTCTTTCAAATGCTTAACTATAAACTTATAATCATTTTTGAAATCCATTTGACCACCTGTTACAGTGATTAACTTTTTATTGGCCCAAATATCATATGGAGCAGTGTCTGTTTCGATGTGCTCTTCTAATCTACCTTTAGGCATAAACGAATGTGAATATGTATAAAAATGGCCATCTTCTAAAGGAAATTCTAATGATAAAGTAGTTAAATCGCCACCTCCCGACAAGTCGAGTCCGATATAGCATTCCTTACCTCTCATAGAATCTAGCTTTTTATTTTTAGCACATTTTTTTAATTTATCTGGATCTACATACTGATCATCAGCATTTCTAACCCACATATTAAGACTTTTGGTCATAAAATCTCTTAATTCACTACCACCCATATCTTTAGCAGTTTGTGCCTCAATGATTAATTGATTTAGGCCCTCTTCATTACCTGCTAAAAATGGATTCGCTTTTATAAAGTTTTTAGGATCGAATAGATTATCGCCCTTATCTAAAGTGTATATATCAACGAAAAAATCTTCTGCAGTAGCTGTCCCATTTAGAATGTCTAAACAATAACTATCCATCTCGTAACAAAATGAATTTAACTTATCGCCACGAGTGGTGATCATAGATACTAAAGTTTCATCTAATGCACGAGTTCCATTGTATAATGCCTTATATATCTTATTATCTTTATGTTGATGAATTTCATCAACTGAAATAAAAATACCTCTAAAACCATCATCTAGTCCACCCTCACGAGAAAGTGCCTCAATGGTACACTGTGTCTCTAAAGCACGAATCAAGGATTTATAATCATAAACCTTAAATTTTTCCGACAAATCTTCATCGGCTTGAATAAATTTTGCCATTTCTTCCCAAGCAATTTTTGCTTGTCTTTTTTTAGTGGCAACAGTAAATAACTTACCATAATTATAACCGCCAAAACCTGCAACATAAGTTCCTATAATACCATTTTCAAAACTCTTTCCATTTTGTCTTGCTTTTGATATATAGGATCTTCTGAATCGCCTTTTATTTTTTTGATTTAACCATCCAAAACGACACCCTAAATCAAAATCTTGAAACCCTCTCAATTTAACTTGGATTGGTTCTTCACCCTCCGCAATAGTTAACATTTCTGCATATTCAAGAATTCTATTCGCCCTTTTTATATCCCAGTGATAGGGAAATTCTTCTGTGTTTTGTCTTTCTAAATCTCTTAAATGTCTTTGACATGCTTGTATATGCGGTGTTCCCGCAATTACTTTGCCTGCGACTACTGCCCTAGCATATTCTGTAACTCTATCAATCATCTAAATTACTAAACTTATCGAACTTATTCTTTTTTGGTGGTGTAGGATCAACAGGCACTATTAGTTTACATCTACTAGATATTGACAAACCTAAATCACCAGCGGCCGAACGACATTGTTTAAATAACTTATCCTGGATAGATATTAAACCATCTATTTCTGATACTTTAACATCCTTTTTCGTAATGATGCTATTTAGTTTTCTTGTTATCTTTAAATAATTCCTTTTAGATAAAAGATATCTAGCAAGACAGTCCTCATCAAGTTCTGTCATTATATTTAAGGATTTTAATTTCGCCGCTATCTCATCAAATTCTTCCTGTAATTTTTTAGGAAGATATGATGGTGCTTGGATGTCAACAAAAGGCACACTAATTTCTTGACTTTTTCTTGTGTTAATTTCTTCTTTAGTTAAGTGCTTTTTCCCTTTAGCCATAACTAAATCTATAGGTTGTTTTTGACCAGCCATGCGACACCTCCTTAATTTCTCGTGGGGAGTTTTTGCTACAAAATACTCACCTTGCACCGATATCCTATAAAACCTAAATACTTTTTCGACCACCCCTACCCACTTTATACCTAGCATATATAAAAAATAATGCTTAATAAAAAGATAAATAGTATCATTGGTCGTGATAAAGCAAACTCTTCTTATAAGGCCTTTAAATGCGGTCTAATAAGGTGCGGTTAAATGGCCAAGATTACTTACTAGATTTATTCTTCTTTGAATTACTTTTAGATTTAGTATCTGTTGTTTGTTCTTCTGATTCATCATCGTTAGAATCATCTGCATTAGGATCTTCATTGTTAGCATCGCCATCAACATTATCATCAGCATCTGAATCTTCTGGATTGCTATCAGTATTAGTAGCACCCTCGATAGTATCAGGATCAGTTACAACATCATCATTAGAATCATCTACTATAAGATTTTCTGTTACATATTCCTCTGCAACACCAGCATCAATTAATGTTTGTGCTCTCTCATCTGATAGATAGATTGCATACATTGGATTACCCTCTGCATCTAATGGTGTAGGTTGTACCTTTTGATTGATTACAGAACTATCATATCTCTTTGTAATAATAACTAATCTCATTTGGTCCACCTCCTATCTTGATAGTAAATAAATTTATTTACTTACTTTATATAAAATAGCAGCAGCTAATTTATATACTTTGTTTCTTTTTCTTCTGGAATCTACCATGCATCTCATCATGATGTGCATGACATAGAGCCATCAGATTAGTGTAGTCTAGTCGCCTTTCCCATCCCTCTGGAGTAGATAACCACTTTTTATGATGTACTTCTACAGCAACTCTTCTCTTATGTTTAGGATTTAACTTATGTAACTCCTCACACTTTTCGCATCGATACTGTTGATCCTGTAGATACTTTTCTTTAAGTAACTTCCATTCATCAGAGTTATAGAACCTCGTATGTTCCTTATTTCGCTTATATTTATTGTAATTAGCATCATATTTTTTTTTAGATTCTTTTAGCTGCTGTTCTCGATCTTTGTTATATTCATTCTGACACTTTGTGCAATAAGTATAAGGATATGGAATAAGACTTCCACATTTTCGGCATATTTTCATTACCATATAATCGCCTCCTAAAAAATCATTAGAAAAAGACACCATTTCTGATGTCTTAATCACTATCATAAAAGTAAGGGGCGAACTCTTAATGTCTTTTATGACAATACCATAATAACACATATTTTTGTGACATAACTGGACAAATGTGACCATTTTAGGACATTTTAGGACATTAAAAAAATTAGGTGTTTTTTCTTGCCTAATTTTTAACTATTTTCATCAGTCTAATTGCAATATCATGTAATCTTCTAATATGTCTTTCAGATTTTCGCAAATCAACTGCAACTTCCTTAAAAGTCATATCTTCTAGATATACACAATTTAATATTAGCTTTAATCTTGAATCTTCTAGGGTGTCTATTGAAGATTCTGCCTTTTGCCTACTTTTTTCCAATTTCATTATTTTTTTTATGATCAAGCTTTGGTATTCTTCTTGTTGACCTAATAAATCGCTAATATCTTGTGCTAAACCACTACTTTTTGGCATCGAACTAATATTACTTGATCTTATCGATTCAATTTTTATAGTAATTTTCTCTAATTTTTCTTGCAACCTTTTTAAATTTTTTTCATCCCAATATACTTGTTTTAATAATTTAATTTTTGTCTTTTTTTCTTTTTCTTCTTTTGATAATTCTTTTTCCATTATGACACCCTTTCCTAGTTATTCTTTTTATGGTAGATTTTACAATACTAAAGGGATGTCTTTAGTTAGCTCCTTTCATTAATTTTTAATTATTATTCTGTATCTTTATTATAACCTAATTTATTCAATATTTCTATTTCATCTACTGTACATAAATGTTCTAAACAGTCTTTTACATAATCTATAGTATTTTTTACCATTTTTTCATAATCGTGATCTTCAGATGGTTCTAAAATACATTTGTTAGATTTATTTAATTTTTTAGATATCTTTTTTAGATCCTGTCGCATTTCTAACAAAAGATTTATTAGTGATTCTTTAGATAATTGCATTAATCTTGAATATGTTGTTCTTCCTCCAGAAACAATATACCATCTTTGACCTGTTAGATCTTCATATTTTTTCTTATAGTCTAATAATTCTTCATATTCACTATTTTTAAGTAGTTTCATAAATCGGTTCCTTTCCATCTAATGCAAAAAATATAATTTGAGATATTCTATAACCATCGAACCCAGACTCTAGTTTCTTTAATGGAACTATTAATATTTTTTCTTGTCTATTTTTGAAAGAGTTATAAAAATAAATAATATTTTGTTGAATATTTTTTGAAATTATTTTTGATTTATGATTTGACAAATATTCTAATTCCTTGCATCTTTCTATAGAATATTTATAGGCATTTTTTACTTCTTTAGAATTAGGGCATAAATATAATATAGTAAAATTTTTTTCATCAGGGATTATCATAGATGCTTTTAAAATATTATATAATTTATAAACATGATCATCTATACTAAATAAAGTCCTTAATTTATCTAATTGAAAATATTCTCGCATAACTTTACTCACTCTCTATCCTCTGAATATTTTCAAAAATTATTTTATAATTGACTCCGTTAAAATCTTTTTCATGTAATATTCGTATGCCTTTCATAATTTCTGCTATATACTGTTCTTTTTGATCTAGTAATTGCTTTTCAAATTGTTTTACTTTTTCTTTTATTTCTTCTGATATCTTTTCATTTATTAGTTGTTTAACACTATTTGTTAAAGCAAACTCTAAATATTTTTCTTCCATAATTACACCTCTTTTTCTCTATTATTGGATGCAAGATAATCACAATGTTATATTGCACCTATATAATCTTGATTTTTACTAGTATTTATAAGGCCTTACACCTTATTTTTTATCTTTGATACTTTTTGCTATTTTTTAAAGGAATTTTTGATAGCTTGTCCTAGTTCATAATATGATTTTTTTAATTCATAACACGCATAAGAATAACTGTCTTTATGTTTTTCTAATATATCATTTATTTCGCTAGGATCTAAATCTACGAACTCTAATTCTTCTCTTAATTGTATTAATGGATCTTCTGGCTTTTTAGATTTAACAGATAATATTATGATCCAGGATAATGTAATTAATATTGATAAAATAATAATCATATAATTATCCCTCTTCTAGTATCTCGAATTCTTTTTCGTAAATATCAATTTGATTTAATTCTACTAAAATTGATTTAAATTTTTCCGCTGATATTATCTCTAAACTTTCCTTTTTAGGACAAGACAATAATTCTTTAGGTTCACCTATATATTTTAAATAAGTACCCTTTTTAGTTTTATAGATTGCTGCTCTGTGTAAGTTATAGCAATTTTTAAATAGTATATTGGAGTAAGCAACAGGACAATAATATTCTAAAATCAAATCACATTTTTCTGTATCATATACTTTATTATTAATTATTTTTTTCATATTTTCACCCCTTGTTGTTTTAATTCTTTAATATTTTTTTTGTTAATATGTGATCACATACTATTTTAAAATCATTAGGTGTCATTAATGAAAATATCTGATTGCTTATGTATTTTAATTCTTCATATTTTCCTTGTGTTATTAATAAATCTTTATATTCACTTTTTTTAATCATAATCATTTCTTTTTTGATAATAGGTTCTAACCCTATCATTTCACGATCAAAATTCATTTCCATTTCCCTTTCCATATTTTATTTTTTCTATTTTTGCTTTCTTTTCTCTATTAGATGTTTGTGTATAAATAGCTGTAGTCTTTATATCAGCATGTCCTAAAATATCCTGTAACTCATCTAAATCTATGCCCGCCTCTTTTGCTTTTTTTGCAAACAGATGCCTCCATGCATGCGGATGAATTTTGTTAGGATTTATTTTAGCTGCTCTAGCAATTCTTTTTAATCGCCTCCAGATTGTACTTTTATCCCACATTGCACCAGGTTTGGCTTTTGGCGAGGTACTAATAAATATATATCCTGCTGTAATTCCATTTCTTTTGCAATAATCTATAAGTCCTCTTCGTAACTCATTCGTTAAAATAATAGTTCTTTCTTTTCCCTTATTAAAAACTTTAATAAAATTACTTTCTGTTATTTTTTCTACTGTAAAGAATTTTAATTCTTCTACTCTTATTCCTACAAATGCAAATGATTCCATAATCCAATACATATCTTCCATATCCAATTTTTTTGACCAGCGGAGCATTCTTTTGTGTTCTTGTTCCCATATAGGATCATCAATAGATGTTTTTCTTTGTGTCTTAAACTTTTTTAAGGTGCAATCATTATATCCACAATATTTTAAAAATTTGTTAATTTCAACAATATATTTATTTCTTGAATTCAAGGCAAAAGTTTGTTCTAAATAGTTTTTATAATCTATCATAAGATCTTTAGTGATAGTAAAAGAATCATCTTTTATCCAATCTATAAACAAATTAACTCCATGCCGATAATCAATTAATGTTTTCTTTGCATATTCATCCAATCGTTGTTTATTGATCCAATCATCTAATTTTACTTTTAGTTCATCTTTAGTCATGACCACATCTACTTTCTTTTTATTCTTCGTTTAAACCATATTTAGTTATTACTGATTCATATAACCTTTTCCTTTTTTCTTCATATTCTTTATTTAATTTATTTTCTTGCTCATTTAAATCATTTTCAAATTCATTAAATTTAAGAGAGCATTCAGAGCATAAATCAAGTTGCTTGGTATAAGAAAATTTTGTAATACATTCGGTTAGATTTAATTCTTTTTTACAAATATCACATTTTATTATTCTCATAAAACACCTCCATCGAATAAGAATAAATCCATATAAGAATAATAACCTCTTTTATTCAAAAAATATTTAGCAAGTTCATTAGCAGCATTTCTTTGAATTTTTCTGGCCATTAACAATTTAATAAATTTTTTTCTTGAAATAGTTTTTAATCTATAACTCACTGATACTTCTCGAGGATGATTAATATAACAAGTACTATAGTTATAAGACTCATGTTCAGTTTGAATTTCCTCTAGTTCTATTTTTTCAATATTACCTAATTCAAGCATTTCGCCTGTTGCCTCATCTTTTATAAATATCGTAGATTGATTTAAGGTACATTTAGGCATCATATTACTTCATCCTCTCTTTTTGATTTTAAATAATCACACCATTCTATAAATCCATCAGTAATTGGTCGAGTATTATTATCATCTGCCCATCCACAAAAGCCAATAAATTTATCTTCATTAAAAGTGATTGCTTCTCTATCGGCAAAATAATCACCTTTTACTCTTAATGCAGCAAATATTAATTTATTATTTTTAAAGATTATATTTCTATTTTTTCCTTTTAAATATGGCTCGTTCATCATAATTAAATAATTATTTGTTTCTGATATTTTGTTATTTAAAATCTTAATTAACTTATAGAGATCATTCATATTTATAACCTCATATGATAAGTTACATTCTTCAAAATATTTTCTAGCTTTATTTCTCATTTGGTTTGCCTCTTTTCTTTATTATTCGATGCAAGATAACCACAATATTATATTGCACCTATATAATCTTGATTTTTGCTAGTATTTATAAGGCATTACACCTTATTTTTTATGTTCGATACTTTTTAAAGTTTTTGATAACTTTTTATAAGCCATGAATAGCTTTAAATTGATACTCTTGTTCTTCATCATTTATGCCTTACCATATTGTGCTATATTCTTCTACATAAGTATCATAATTGAACTCTTTTCCAACAGCAGTAATGTAAATTTCAATATCTAATCTCCCCATTTAAAAATCTTTTTCCAGAATTTATACATCGAATTGTGTACTTCTATAAAAGAATAAGTCATACCATTACCGATACGTAGTGCCAATGGTTCTATAAATTCAAACATTTTTATGAAAAGAAATATTACACAATAGATAGGAGTTAATAATATTACAAATAAATTTTTAAATATTTCATAATCTACTCCTCAAAATAGTCTAAAAGTTCTGTTTGTATATGAGTTCTCTTTTTTAATTTCTTAATTAATTTTATTGCAATTTCTTCATCAAACGGAGTAGCTAGTGCCTTTTCTACTACATAATAAATTTTTCCTCTTTTGCTCATTCTCGCCAAATAAGTAACTTCTCCTGGCCTATTTAAATTTTTCATTTTAATTATTTTTTCCATATTTTTTCTCCTAATATTTTCTTTCGTATATCACGATTTCTGGTATAACTATTATTTTGTCCTCACATCGTGGAAATTCTTCATTTTCATAACGAAAAGGTGATGCATTAATTCTTCTGTAAACTGGTATATGAACTGTGCTTCTTTCTCTTACTTCAAAAGTTCCATATTCTTCTAAAATGTTTTTTATCCACTCTATTAATTTCTGATTTTCTTCTAATAAAAGAGTACTACAATTTGAATTTCTAAGTATTTCTTTATAGGTTTCTGTATTGTTCTTTTCTTTTATTAAATCTTGTTCTAAGCTGCATATTTTAGCTTCTAGTTTTTCAATCTTCTTTTTATTAAACATTATTGTGTTTCCTTTCCTTGTAAAATTAATTTTACGGGGCTATTCCTATATCCCATAAATACTTTCCGCCTTCTTCGTAGTCAGATATCCATTTTTCGTAATTGCCACCTAAAAGCACTCTAATCATTTGGTCTATAGTCCATATTCTATGATGGCCACCATCAACATGAGCATATTGATAAGCTAATTCAACAGCTCTATCTATTCTTTGTTGGAACTCTACTGTGGTATCAAACTTGCCTTGTGCTAAACCTAATCGGTATTGTTTAGAACATAATTTTAATATCTCATTAACAAGTAATTCTTCATTATTATTAGAAGCTTTAATAATGCCTCTTATATAGTTTTTCTTTAGTTCTTTTTCGGTCATCATTCTGCCTCTTCTACACTTAATATTTTTAAAACATAATATAATTTGTTAGGTTCTGCTCCCCATTCTTCTTTACCTTCACCAATTTGAACTGTTACATTGCATTTTATTTTAGGACTATTTTTCGAATATCCATTTCTTAAAATTATCATAAATTCTTCTGGTGGCAAATATTCTAATGGTGTATATTTTTCAAATCTACTTTGATAATAAACATTTATCTCTCTATATTCTTCTTTCTTCTCGCCCGATTTAATCATATCAAACCATTTCTTTTTAATTGGTAGTGTTAGCATTATTCCACCCAAATTCTTCTTTTACTAAGATTTTTGCATTTTTCTTTACTACAAAATATTGTCATTTTTTCCTCCATTTTTATCATCTTGATTCAAATATACTTTTCCTAGATATATCGCCATTGTAGGGCTTTTTTCTGCCAATCTAAACTGCAAACTCCTTAAAGAGATTTTCCCTTTTGTTGCTTTCACATTATAAACTTTTTCAAGATCTGCATTATATACTTGCTTACACCATATTTTTAATTGGTCCACAGTACAACCGAATGTTCCTGCAATTTCTTTTATATTACACTGTAATGCACATAATTTTTCAAATACATCCTTTTTTATCTTAATTTCCTCATTCATTACTGATCACCGCTAATTAATTCTGCTTTTTGATTAGTAAAGGTTTCCCAGCGATCAACAATAACATCACAGTAACGAGGATCTAATTCCATTATGTAACATACCCTACTTAATTGTTCACATGCTATTAGAGTAGATCCACTACCTCCGAAGAAATCTGCAACAGCATCATTTTTTTGCATGAATTTTTTATTAGACAAGCAATTAATTCAATTGGTTTCATCGTTGGATGTTCTTCATTTTTTGATGGTTTATCAAATTCTAATACTGTGCTTTGCTTTCTATCATTTACGAAATAATGTCCTGCACCTAATTTCCAACCATATAATATTGGTTCGTGTTTCCATTGATAATCTTGGCGGCCTATTACAAATGTATTTTTTACCCATATAAGACACTGTGCTAATTTAAATCCTGAATTCATAAATGCTTTTCTAAAATTTAAGCCCTCTGTATCTGCATGAAAGATATAAGCTGATCCTCCATCTTTTAATACATTATTTAAATTCATAAATGCTGATTCTAAAAAATCATAAAATTGATTATTATCCATGTTATCATTTAGAATCTTTAAACTATCTTCTGTTTTTCCATTATAATTAACATTGTAAGGCGGATCTGTAACCACAAGATCTACATGGCGATCATTCATTAACCTTTCTACATCTGATTTCTTTGTACTATCACCACACATTAGATAATGATTTCCTAATTTGTATATATCCCCATATTTTGTTTTAGGTTCTTCTGGTAAATCTATTTCGTAATCATCTTCGATCACATTATCTAATATTTCTGATAGCTCAAAATCATATAAGTTCATATCTATTTCGTGTATATTTTCTAATTCGATATTTAATAATTCTAAATTCCATTCTGCTAATTCTGCAGATTTATTATCCACTAATCTAAATGCTTTAATTTGATCATCTGTTAGATCGTCAGCAACTATACAGGGGACCTCTGATAAATTCAATTTTTTTGCTGCTTTATATCGTGTATGTCCAGCAACTATCACGTTGTTTTTATCAACAATAATTGGTATTTTAAATCCAAAATCTTTGATAGACCTTGCAACATATTCAACTGCATTATCGTTATTTCTCGGATTGTTTTCGTATTCTTTTATTTCTTTTATTTTTTTACTAATTATTTGCATATTTCCTCCCAACTATCCCCTAATATTCTTTTTAATCTTTTAGCATTTCTAAATGTTCTAATATGTATATTAAGTCATTCACAAAGTCCTTATTAAAATTAAATGAAATTGTATTGTTTTCTGTTTCATCATAATTAGTAACAATTACATCACCATTAAATCCAACAATAATCGCATAAAAGTGATAGTCATTTTTATATTCTTTATAAAGTGCTGCACCCATACCCATGAACATTTTCTCTTGAAATCCTCTATTTTTTAATTCTTCTACTTTTAATTCATCTGAACACTTTGGAATAATATGTTTGATTTCCTGAATATCAACAATTCTAATTTTGTCATTCATAGAATGTACTAAATTTTCATCATATGCTTTGCAGTAATAATTGACTTTGTTATCGATACTAGAGTTGCTATTTACAATGAGTTCTGTTTCATCCTGGTTAGGAATTGTAACCTTTATTCCTAACATATTCCCATTTTCTTTTATTTCTTTACTTTTTTTAATTAAATAATCTCTATTCATTTTCGCCCTCCATTATTTTCAAATTATTTAATGCATAGTCTTTTATTTCTTTAGACTTTTCACTTTTAATTATTTTTGTGTTATAAATAAATATTTTGTTTATAATTTTATTTAATTCATTGATTTTATTAACAAAAGTAAGAGTTATGGCCATAAACTTTTTATCGTTCTTAATTAAGATTAATTCGCTCTCTAAAATATCAATTTCGTTCTTTAATTTTCGATTTTCATATAATAGATCATAATATTCTTGTTCTAGATCCATAACTACTTCCTTAATTTGTTTCGTTTATCAATGACTTTCGCTATAAGATGCCCTGTTTTTGTTAAATCCTGATCATCATATCTTAAATTTTTCTGATTCATTATTAATTCTTCTGATGATGATACAAGAACCAGGTTGTCTATATAGAAATTAAATCTATTTCCATCAGCAAATATAACTTTATGACCTTTTGGAATCGGACCATAATGTTGTTCGTAAATAACTCTCTGTTTTGGAACCCAATTTTTATTACCTTTACCATCACAAATTTTTACATGAACATACCCTAAATCTTCAGGTTTACTTCCACTATATCGCATACTTTCTTTACCAATATCTACAGCATTAAAAGGTTTATTTCCTTTTTTATAAGTAGTAATTCTACATCTCTCTTGCTTTTCTTTAGATAAATAATCATCCCATTTTTTGCCTTTATTATTAGGAATATGTCCCTTTTTAATACATCCATCGTTTCGTGCTGGTTCAAATATAAAGCCATCTCTTTTTTTAATTCTAGATTTTAAATTTTGAATACTATCGGGATCTGTATTTAATCCAAATTTTTTATTTATTTCATTAGAAAGCTCGATAGTAGATTTCCCTTTATGGTTTTTCTTTAAATATTCAATTATTTCCTCATTATATTTCGAACAATATTTGTAATTAGATATTAATTTAAGTACTCTTTTTCTACTATTTATAGCTGATTCTGTTAATTCAGTATTAAATTTTTGATTAAATAGTTCTGTTATTTCTTTGTTAGATTTTCCTTTATGAATCTGAATTAAATAATTATCCCTTTCTTTGCTCCACACTTTTTTCATCTATTCCGGCTCCTAATAACATCTTTGGCACTTCTTGAGCTACTGCTCCATATTCATTTTGTTCATGAATCGCTTTTAAAACAAGATTGCCATTATCAATTATTTTAGTTGCTACATCGGTGATTGCTTTAGATCTATTTATTTCTTCTAATAATTCATCACCCGTTAAATCTTCGTCATTTAATCGCTCTAGTTGTTCAAATAAATGGTCATTTAAATTTACAAGTTTGTTCTTTGACATATTACATGCTCCTTTCCGTTTGTTTAATCTAACTCATTAATTATTTATTACAAAAAATTCTTCAATAAAGACATAAGGTATCGTTTCTTGTTTGTTTAAATAGAAAGATAACCAAGACTTCTTAATTTTTATCTTTGTATTATTTTCTAATGTTACATCTTTTTTAAATTGACATCTAATATAGCCATTTATCCATGCACCAGTTTGTGATTTTTTGGTTACTCCTATCTTATAATAAGAGTATCCGTTAAAATCGTTTCTGAACACTGTATAATCTTTATTTGTTTCTATGTTCATAAAAGCCGTTTCCTAAACAAAATCAATATAGATTTTGAAGCCATTACAGTGTTTCAGCTTTTAGTGTTATTACTGGGCGCACACCATACGAGTTGCTCACGAGGCCGTTGGCGTAGAGGCCGCCACTCGAATACACAAGGAACACGCCAGCATAAGAGTCTGTGTCTGTTGTTCCAAACGATGCGCTCATTGTCCAATATCCACTACTAGCATCTACTTTTCTTAAGTCTTTAGGTAATGCCTCTATTTCTCTCAAGTGAGGCACTCTGATACAATCCATGCTGTATTTATTAAAATCATAATAGTTTTGAGTTTCTGTTAAATCTGATACATTTAAATATTTGTTTGCAAACTTTATCACGCATTTTCTTATATTGCTTTTTTTCCAATCGTTATCAGAATGGTCTGTATTAAATGGTATATCGTTGTAATTATCTGGAGTGTATCCGCATGCTTCTAACTGCTCTTTATTTAACTTATTTTTGAGCATTAGTGTGATAATCTCTTTTTCTTCAACTATAGGATTATTATTAATATCAAATTTTGGTATTACAAAAGGGTCTGTTTTTATAACTATCCAATCTAATCCACAATATTTTACTTCATCGCCCATTTTATACTCTTTTTTATCTTTCTTTTCGAGCTTTTTTTCTAATACTTTTATCTTGCTATCTCTAGCACTAATATCTCTTTTGTAATCTGCGAAACTTACATAACATTTTGAAGTTCCTTTGCTTTCGCTAATTGATATTTTATCTAATTTATTTTTCATTTTTATATCCTCTTTTCTAATCTTTTAAATAACTTATATTATTTCTTTCTAATAATTTTTCGTAATATCTAACTTTTTTAGCTAGTTCATCAGCTATGTATGCAAGATGTATTATATCTCTTACCATATCTAGCTCCTTTTCTTTTGTTTTACTACGTTTATCTACTTCTGCAAGCGCTATTAATTCTTTTTCTAATTCTTCTTCTCTGTCGTAGTATTTTGAATATTTTTCTTGCATTTTTCTTTTTCCTTTATTTCAAATTAAACATTTTTAAGATGTCATTACCTGCATAAGTACTTGGTAATTTTCCATCCCATTTTTCAATAAATTTTTGCATAAGCACTTCATCTGTTAATGTTTTTTCGAGTTCTTTATTAGCATCAGCTTGAGCTTTTGCTTCAATTACTTTTTGTTCCGCACTAACTTTAGCTTTTTCTAAATTTTGTTTTGCTGTTTGTACCTTTTGTTCCGCTACTTGCTTTTCTTCAATTGCTTTTGTATACTCTTTACTAAAACTAAAATCTGTTAAGTTAAAATCTTCAACAACGATTCCATACTTTTCAACTTTCTTTTGAATAGCCTCTAAACAACTTTTAGATACAATAGCTCTTTTTACAGTTATTTCTTCGGCTGTATATTGAGCAATAGCACTTTTAATACTTTCTTTAATTGCTGGCTGCAATATTGTTTCCGAATAATTATTCCCAACAGTTTTATAAAGATCACTGGCTTTTTTATGGTCAACTTTATAATTAACCGCAATATCTGTATTTACTATTTGTAAGTCTTTAGTGCTACCCTCAACTTTAAGCTCCGACTTCTGTACTTTTATATTTACTTTAACTATTTTTTCAATATATGGTACTTTGAAATTTATACCTTCGGTTATACTACTATCGACTATCCTACCAAATCTAACTCTTAAGCCTATCTCACCGCTTTTTACTGTTGTAAAACTACAAGATAATGTGATAATAGCTATTAATGCTATTATTGGTGATACTATTAAACATAGTACTCCTTTTTTAGTCAACCCGTGTATATCCCCATAATTATCTTTCCTAAACATTTTCTTTTCCCTCTTCTTTCTCTAAATTATTTTCACTTTTATATTTTTCGATAATGGTATTATCAATCATCTGTCTTAATTTTTGAGTTATTGGATGACAAATATCTTTAAATCCTTTGTCTATTTTCCTACTTGGCATAGCTACAAACAATCCTTTGCTACCTTCAATTATTCTCGCATCATGTACTGCGAAACAATCATTTATAATAAAGTCAACGTACGCTTTTACTCTTTCATTTTTTTCATTTTTCTTAATAACTATATGGGTTAATTCCATTTTAATTTTCCTCCTCGTTTTTAGATCTTAATATTGCGGCAACACTTGCATTAACGACACCCTTTTTTATTCTTGTTTTTTGCTTTTTTGGTTTTGTCGGTGGTAAATCAATAACTTTATATCTATTGCTCTGCAACTCTTTTACTCTTGCTTTTAATTTTTCATTTTCTTTAATGAGCTTATGATTTCCGTTAGTTAAACCGCCTATCCGTCCATGTAACCTACGAAGAGTTGCTTTTAATTCTGTTTGCTTTAAAAATTTTTCATGTTTAATCTTATCTATTTCATTGTTTTTTATATCAATTACATTATTTCTTTCTCTAATACTTAACCTTGATATATTTACATCATTTTGCAATTTTTTGTTTTCAGATTCAAGATTAGCCTTATCTATTTTTAACCCTGTAATCTCACTTTTCTTTTCTTTTAATTCTTTTGTTGTTTCATCATATTTTTTTCTTAAATCAATTAAATTTTGTTTAATTTCAATTGTTTCATCTTTTAATTCGTTATATTTTTTGTTACTTAATATTTTCATTTTTCACCTTCCTTTTACTTTTACTGAGAAATTAATTGCAGCGACAAATTCTTCATTTGTAAACTTGTCTGTAATCATACATTCTAGATCACCTAAATATTCAATTCTGTTTTTATAATACCTAATCGCTCTTTCAACGCGAGATGCTGTTGTATTGTATTTTTTAGCAACTATTTTATATATTTCCATCATATTTCCAGGATACAACTTGCAAGTTTCTATTAAATATTTAAAGCCCAGCATGTGTACCATACCAAAATTCTCGCCAATAAATTTTTCTATATTCTTTTCCATAATCCTCTTCCTTTTTAATTTGCTTCAGAATATTGCGATACTATTGCCATGCGTCCATTTATAAGACATCTAGCTTCTTTTATTGCTTCGCAATAATCACTTGTTCCAAAAACTCCCTCAAACGTGTAATATTCATATTTTTGCTTTTCAACTCTAAATGTTGAAATGCAAGCTATTGCTATAACCAAACTCCCCAATATTAATTTTTTCATTTAAGCTCCTTATTTTCCATTCTTTGATATAGTTCCTTTCACTCAACAATCAAAATACTTTTTTGTCGTTCTACATATAATTTACATTTTATTATTTTTTTACATCTTTCGCACTCAAAGGAATAATCTAATGAACACCAAGAATTTTCTTCTAAGTTTTTACATTCATACAAAAGTTGTTTAGATAATACTTTTAATGTTTTGTCAGATAAATAACTATCACAAGATTTACATTTTACTTTTAACAGATTAAAATTAACATAAAGGTTATCCATTATCTTCCTCGTTTAAATAATCATAATCTTCGAGTATATCATCAATGTCATCTAATTCTTCAGAAGAACTTTTAGAATCTAAGAATTGCTGGTTTAACACTTGCCTTTCAGCAAGCCACTCTTCAAATGACTTGTTTTTTTCTAAAAGAAAGCTTGGATCTGTTTGCAAAGGACATATTTTATTTTTTAAACAGTCTTTACAGGCTTCTATCTTGCTATTTCTTTCTAAATGACAAAATTTTGTGTTATTTTTAGAATTTTCCTTTTCTTCTACACACAATATAATATCTTTATCTATGTGTGTGTCTATATCAGGTTTTTTAGGTTTGTTTTTTTTGTTTTTGCTATTTTTATAACCTTTTGGTTTTTCTTGGTTTTCAGTATAACCAATAGGTTTGTTTTGGTTTTCTGTTGGTCTACCTCCTAAAGAACCATTTTTTTGAGCAATTTTACATTTTTCTATATATCTTCTGTTATCTTCAGATAAATTTTTGAATATCATATTCCAAATGCTCTGTAAAGTTCTATCTTTATATGTTGGAATCATTCCCTCTTTCTCAAAATGAATTATGTCTTCAATAATTGTTATTATTTCTTCTTTTTCTAAAAGTTTAAATTGCTCCACATATTCATAATAATATAAGAAACTGACTTTCTCTTTTTTAGCCATATCTCTCACCTGAATTCAATAAATTCATAATTTACTCTCCAATCTAGTTATAGCTAATTGACTTTTACTCTCATTTCTGCTATACTTAGAGAGTAAATTAGCGTAACAAATTTACAAGTTTAAAAGTTATAGAAATATAGCTTTTTTACTTGCATTTATGATTTTAAATTGTTTTAATCTCTTTTCTAATTTATAATAATAATTAGAAAGTGAGGTGCAAATTAAATGTATATTTATGCAAATCTTTTAGGTAAATGGACTAAAATTGCTCCAGAAGACGAAATAGATGGACTTAAAGCTACTGTTTTTTATGATAAATTTAGCTCTGAAAAAAATATTAAAGAGTTTTATTTAATTAAAATTCATAATGCTCCTAAAGGAACTCCACATCAATATTTAGTTCATAAATCTTGTATACAATTAATTTAACCTAAAGCTAGATACTCACAATATCTAGACTTTTTTATTTATTTTAAATTTTACATATTATCACCTTCCCTTTATATGTAACAAATTTTACAAGTTTAAAAGTTACAGAAATATAGCTTTTTTACTTGTCTTGATTATCAAAGAAATAATCAAATATAAATGATGCTACTACTGTTTTGACAAAAAATATAAATAAGCCTAATGCAGTTAAAGTAGCCCCTTGCATTAAATATACAAAGTCTAAAATAATAAGTAATGTAAGTACTATAAAAGTTATAAATAATAATAAATCGATTTTAGTATATATTGATTTTTTCATGTTAATTTCCTTTCTAATATCCCATGTAACTTGGGTCAGCTAACTGGTTAAATTGAATACACATTGTTCCATTCATATATGCTCGTAGCATTCCTGGGCTAATATGAAAATCCCAGTTTTTGTCTGCAGTTTTAGTTGCCATTCCAAAAGGGCATCTTCCATCTTTCAATGTTTGGCGAATAAACACCTCATTTTTTTTGGTTATTTTGGCTGCTATTGCAATCGGAACATTCGAGTAACTATCTAATACACTTAAATCAACTTTTTCGTTTTTCTTTTGCATTATATTCCCTCCTATTGACGTAGATTTTGTTTACATTGCACTATTTTAAAGATATAATTTCTTTAGAAAGGAGCAATAAAATATGTTTGTTTTTGTTAATGTGATTCATGAATTTGGAGAAAAGCCTTGGTATGAACTTGCAGATAATGATACTATTGACGGTCTTACACCAAGTGTCTTTGCTGAAAAATTTATGAACGAAACTAAACACAAGGATTTTTACGAAGTAATAATTATAAATTCTAAAGATAACCAAGTTTTTAAAAAATATTATTATATTCATAATTCTTGTATTCAATTGAATAAAGTTATAAAACTTTCTTAAAATTACTTTGAACTTTGGTGAATTCTAAAGTTCTTTTTAATATTTTCTCTATATACCAAATACTCAAATCATTATCATTTAAGATTTTTAAAATTTCGTCAGATACTTTAGAGATTATTCTTGTATCTTCAGTACTCATTATTCCACTTGCTTTGTTTTCCAAGCGAACGTATTTTTTAATTTCTTCTGTCATATTCTCACCTCCTATTATATTTTTTGCTTTATGGCGTTGTTTTTTCACTTAAAGTGATATTAACAGGCAAAAAAAATTCATTTAGATTACACCCAATGGCCTTTGCTATCTTGTTTATCTTATTAATAGGATAACTAAAAGGATTCTTTTCAATTTGCTTATAAGTTCTATCAGTTACACCTATCATAGTAGCTAATTCCTCTTGCGTTAGACCATATTTTTCACGAATTGATTTCATATTTCGTGAAACTTGCACTTCGTTTGTTTCCAATATTTTACCTCCTATCTAAATACGATTATATTTCACTTAAAGTGAATTGTCAATAACTAATACAATATTTTTTCACTTTTTGTGAAAATTTACATTGTATAAAACAAAAAAGGAGTGTATAATAATGTTGTAAAGAGGTGATTTGTCTTGGAGCATTCTATGTTTCCCAAAAATATCAGTTACCTTTTAGATAAGAATATTATTGATGTAAATACTTTACTTAAGTTAACTGGTCATAAAAGCCAGAGCTTAATATCTATGTGGAAAACTGGTGAAAGAGAAATAATTACAAAAGATTTATTAAAAATTGCTAATCATTTAAATTATACAATGGATGATTTGGTAAACAAAGATATTTCAAGTATTAAAAGAGACTGCAAGTTAGAACAAGAACTAATTAATAAAATTAAAGAATTGACAGAAGATAAACAAAAGATAGTATTAAGTGTTATAGATAGCATGAAATAAAGGAGGAATTTAATCATGGGTATATTTACAGTTAGTCAAGCAAATGCTGCAGAAAGTGTTTATGAGAAGGCAAAAAAATATTTGAAACAAAAAGATGGTAACATTCATTTATTAATGATTAATAGTTTTAGTAAATTTCTAAATCAAAATTTTGAATGTGATGACAAGTATACAACTCAGCTTAATGTAGTATTAGATGGATTACAAAATGATGGATACGAAATTGTTGATATAAAATTTAATTCTTTAACTGGACAAGGTTTAACTGGAACTATGGAAGGTTTTCATACAGTAATTTTATATAAATAAAAAAATCCCCTACTTGTTCGAGCAAGTAAGGGTTCGGAACATAGAGTTCCTATAGAAAATTCTCTACGTCAATAGGATTTTTCTATGTTCCCATTATATCAAAAAAAATACTTTTTGTATAGGGGGAATTTTAAAAATGGCAAAAAGAAGAAAGTTACCAAATGGAATAGGCTCTATAACGGAATTAAAAGATAGAAAAATAAAAAAGTTCTGGGCTAGAAAAACCATAGGCTGGAATATAAATGGAAACCCAATAAGAAAATCTATTGGAACATTTCATAATTACAATGATGCTTACAATTTTCTAATGCAACTTCATAATGATAATTATAATTTAAATTTTTTAAATATTACTACAGAAGAATTATTTAAATTAGCCATTAAACATAAAATGAGAAGTTATGAGAATAAAGAAGAAGGCAAAAAAACATATAATAGATATACAAGTACATTTAAAAATTATTACTGCCCATTTTATAAAAGAAAATTTATTAATTTAATTTTAGAAAATATCCAAAATATAATAGATTACTGTGGTCACGGATATGATACAAAAAGTAACATAAAATCTACATATAATTTAATGTATGATTACGCAAAGATGAATGGAGCAAAACTTCCTGATAATTTTACTAAGTATCTCGAGCTTGGTGAGCAAAAAAAATCTACTTTGCATAGTTGCTTTACTTTAAAAGAAATAAATCTTTTATGGGATAACTTATATAAAATTCCTCACATTGAATTGGTATTAATTTGTATATATACAGGTTTAAGACCAACAGAATTATGTAAAATCGAAATAAAAAATGTTTTTCTTGAAGAACATTATATGATTGGTGGAATTAAAACTGCCGCAGGGAAAAATAGAATAATCCCTATTTGTGATAAGATTATGCCTTTAATTGAAAAACTTTATAATAAAAATAATAAATTCTTAATTGATTCACAAAGTGATAAACCTATTCATTATAATACTTTAAAAGAAAGAATACGTAAGAGCTGTGAGATACTAGGAATTAATCATAAACCTCATGATGGTAGACATACATTTGAAACACTGCTGTCAGAAAAAGGAGTTAGTGAAGCTGTAAGAAATGCTCTTATGGGGCATGAACAAGAAGGCATTGGAAATAAAGTCTACAATCACATTTCACTAGAATTAAAACTTCAAGCGGTAAACTCTCTTAACAAATTGAGCTAATATGTAGCTCTATTTTTATTAGCAAATTGTAACCAACTGTGTAACCAACCGACATTATTTTAGAGCTATTTTTAGTAATTTTGCTATTATAAATATACAAAGTATTCTATCGTACAAAGTCTAAAAAAACATTTAAAAAAGCCCGTAAATACAGGCTTAATTCCTAAGTGGTGACTCCGAGGTGATTCGAACACCTGACCGATCGCTTAGAAGGCGATTGCTCTATCCAGCTGAGCTACGGAGTCATAACTACTGGCTATAGATAATTATAGCCTATTTCAGAATTTTTTGCAAGAGTAATTTAACGACTTTTAGCTATTTTCTCTGCTTCTTTATTATTATTAACTAGTTCTTGTTCTTTTATAAGTTTAAAATCAATAAGTTTAGAACGTAATTCATTTTCTAATAATTTTAATTTTTTAAGAAAATACTCTTCTTCTTTTTTTTGCAAAGCTAAATGATACTTTTTAAAAATGATGGTTTTCAAGCGAACTATTTCATTCAAAGCAGCAATAATGCTCCCTTCAGCGGATTCGTCATCACTTTCAATAGCTTTTAAATAAAACTCTAAAATTTTTTTATATTCTTTATCGAAATTTGCTTTTATTAAAGCATAAACAATCTCGGGATTAACAATGGTTATTTCTTTAACATTCCTTTTATTACATTTATAAATAAATCCTTCTATATGATAATTGAATGATGCAAGTTCCAAATTATCTTGCAAATTATGGATTACAAAACTTTTCATATATTTAACTTGCACTCCTTTTTTCTAAAACTATAAATAGTTTACCATAAAATGGGAGTAAAGTCTTTATATTTTCAAAAATTTTTTTAATATTATTAAGAGTTTTGATTTTCTTTTAAAGTAGCAACAATTTCATTATCAACCTTAAATATAACATTTTCAACATTTAACGTATCCTTTACGGATAGAGATATAGAATATTTTACTTCTTCCTGGATGTTTCTAGAATTAAAATCGTCAAAAATTTTATTGTTAAAGCTAAGACTTATAGCATTTTCTAACGTTTCATAATTAAGTAACTCAACACTCGATGCTAGAAAACTGTGAAGATTGGTTTCATATATAGGAGAACTTTTTAATTCTTCAATGATTATTTCAATTTTATTATTTAAATTATTATCAATTTTAGTAACGGGAATATAATAAATTAAATCGTCTTCTTTTCCTACATAATAAATGGTTGTTTTAGTAAGATTTTTAATGTTTGTTATATCATATACCTTATTTATACCAAAGCTTCTGTTTAAAGTGTTAGGTAAATGAATATTAGATGCTGGTAAAACTTCGAGTTTACTATTTTCAATAAAAATCATGATTTCTTTTACTTCAGAGATTTCAGTTAAAGTATATACTAAGGCTTCTATTAATTTTTCTTCATTTTTTTTATCAACATTTAAAAAATCTTTAGAAAAATTCACCTTTAATAAATTGTTATTTAAATCAATACTTAAAAGTTTCGTATTTTTAGGAATAATGGGATTTAATTTAGAACTAGGATAATTGTCAACTCCACTATCTATAGTTAAAGCATTTATTAATTCTTTAGCTTTAACTAAAGGCTCGTTAGAAGATATATTACAACTAGACATAACAATATAATTATCTTTGTTTAGCAAATAAATTGGTGTATTATTTGCTTGTTGATATTCAATATTAGTTTCTATCTGGTTAAATTTATTATTAGGAAAAAAATATAGGATACTTACAATTAATAAAGCAATAGTAGAAACCATTATTCTTCTTAATGCACTTTGTTTAAGCATAAAATCACCTAATAAATATATACGATATATTAATAATTTTTAGACCGCTTAAACACAGAACAAAAGATTTATTTATTAATATTTCTTGTTCTAAACTTGGATATAATCTAAATTTATAAGCTCGCAGTACTTTCATAATTATTATCACCCATGACTATAAATTAATTATATCAAGCGAATATTGTTTGCCAATCGCGATTTTAAAAATTATCGCAATTTCCTATTAGATAAAAAAGCGAACTTAACGTTCACTTTCTTCTAACATAGTAGTTATAAAAAGGCCATAGCCGCTCGTTACATTATCTGTGATAACATGAGTTACAGCTCCTATTAATTTATTATTTTGCACAATTGGAGAACCGCTCATGCCTTGAACTATTCCTCCAGCCTTTTTTAATAAGCGAGAATCCGTAATTTCAAAAGTTATGTTTTTGGTATCACTAGATTCATTTATTTTTGTAATATTGATACTAAATCTATCAATTGTTTCGTTTTCCAAGACAGTATAAATATAAGCTTCTCCAATTTTTACTTCCTCTTTGCTAGCAACTGCTATAGTATTCATATCATAAGTTGCAGTATATTTGCCGTATATTCCATATCTTGTATTCTTTTTTATATCTCCGTAAGTAGTGTTATAATAAAATTCGGCATTTTTACTTCCGGGATTGCCATCTTTACTTTCTTCAATATTAGTAATACTATTTTTAAATATTTTACCAGTTTTAACCTCAATGATATCACTAGTATTATTCTCCGTTATTTCATGACCTAAAGCACCATAGTTATTTGACGCTGGGTCTATAAAAGTAAGAGTTCCAATACCTGTAATGCTGTCTTTGACGTATAATCCAGTTTTATATTTATTATCTATTTTAACTAATTTTAAGGTCGTTTTTTGTTCTTTTTGATTACGCTTATAAGTTATATTAACTGAGTTGTTACTATCTAAATTATTTTCAATAGCAGTAGTTAATTCTTCTAAACTAGTAACTCGATCATTACCTACTTTTATAATAGTATCTCCTTCTTTTAAGTCCGTTTTAGGATATTTGCCATTTACTTTGTAAAACCCAATTATCATTACTCCGCCATTTTCAATATCAATGCCAATGGTATGACCACCTAAAATCACCTCACTGGAATAAGCCAGAATATTAAGTGGAAAAATAAGCATCATACATAAAAAAACTATAAATTTCTTCATACATATCACCATTAGTAGTATAAACAATTTATAGTTATATATCTTAGTAATTATTGGGAATTGCCAATATTTAGTATTGCCGACCAAAATAGAGGCGATATTTGGCTTTTTTGCCGCAACATACACAATTCGTGGTAATTTCTTCATCTTCAATTAAACAACGGCTTTTCATGTTAAATTCGTCTTTAATCTTATCCTCACAAGCTACATCACCACACCAATTAGCTTTAATAAAGCCGGCTTTAGTTTGAGCAATATTCGTAAATTCTTTATAATCATGAGCCTCGTAAATCATACTATCTCTTCTTTTTAAAGCCCTATCATATAAGTTATTTTGAATATTCTCAAATAATTTAGGTAAAATGCTTGCAGCTTCTTCAGGAGAGACTTTTATTTTTTCCAAAGTGTCACGCCGAACGATAGTTACGGTCTTATTCTCTAAATCACGGGCGCCTATTTCAAGGCGAACTGGATAGCCTTTAACTTCAGCTTCGGCAAACTTAAACCCTGGTGTTTTAGAAGTGTCATCTATTTTATAAGTAATGCCTAAAGATTTTAAATTATCTGCAATATTGGTTGTAGCCTCTTTTACCTTTTCGCTGTCACCAATAGGAATAATCATAACTTTGGTAGGAGCAATACGCGGTGGGATTACAAGACCACGGTCATCACCATGAACCATAATTAAAGCACCGATTATTCGTGTCGTTAAGCCCCAACTGGTTTGAAAAGGAGTTACTAACTTGTTTTCTTTATTTAAAAAAGTTATTCCAAAAGCTTTCGCAAAATTATCACCAAAATAATGGCTTGTACCATTTTGAAGAGCTACTCCATCGTACATCATAGCTTCCAAGGTATACGTTGCCTCAGCACCAGCAAACTTCTCTTTTTCAGTTTTCTTCCCAACTATAACAGGTATTGCTAAGAAATTTCTTTGAAAATCTTCATAAATATGAAGCATTTTTAAAGTCTCGGTAAGGGCTTCTTCGCCGCTTTCGTGCATAGTATGCCCTTCCTGCCATAATATTTCCCTACTTCTTAAGAATGGACGTGTCGTTTTTTCCCATCTCACAATAGTACACCACTGATTGTATAATATTGGTAAGTCGCGGTATGATTTAATAATTTTTTTATAATAATCACAGAATAATACTTCGCTTGTTGGTCTGACACAAAGCCTTTCGTCAAGTTTTTCAGTACCACCATGAGTTACCCATGCTACTTCAGGAGCAAAACCTTCAACATGGTCTTTTTCAACATTTAAAAGACTTTCCGGAATAAGCATAGGCATTTGGACGTTTTCGTGTCCTGTTTCTTTAAATTTTTGGTCTAAAATTTTTACCATTTCTTCCCATAAAGCATAGCCATATGGACAAATTATCATACTTCCTTTAACGTTAGAATAATCAACTAGTCCAGCTTTTGTTACAACATCTGTGTACCACTTGGCAAAGTCAGTATCCCGTTTCGTAATATCTTTTATTTCACTCATTCGTACCACCTTCAATGTCAAAATCTACTAACTCTTTATTTTCAGTTAAGATTTTATTTACTTTATCAGTAGCACTTTTAAGTTTTTCATTACAGTACTTAGCTAGCCGCATAGCCTCAGTATATTTATCAATAGCCCCATCTAGTTCAACATTGCCACTTTCTAATTCTTTTACAATTACTTCTAATTCTTTTAATGCATCTTCAAATGATTTTTCCATTTTATTCAATTCCTTCTTTCTTTTCTCTAGCTTTAATCATAGCTATAATTTCACTTTTATCAAAATTTTCGAATGCTTCATTTAGCATTGGAGTCGCTTTTTCTTTTAAAACTTGTTCTTGATAGGCAATTACATCTTTTAGAGCTTTTTCATACTTATCTTTTTCTGCTTGTAATTCTTTAATTTCCATCCTAATTTGAGACATTTTATTGCTTCGATTATTACTAGCTACTTTTATCGAAGTTCTTTCACTTTCATGACTAGCAATACGTTCATCAAAATTATGTTGGTTGTTCTCTCTTTTAATATTACCTATTTCAATAAATTTTTCAGCATTACCTAAAAGCACAGCACAAATTCCAAATACTATTAGACCAATTCCAAAAATAGGACTGGCGGTAAAAATAGGTGCACAAACTAATAAACCAATTATGAGAACTATAAACATAGCGATATTAAGAAGCATAGCAACAAAACGATTATACTTGGCAGCAATATCTTCTATGCTGGAATTCCAATCATTTAAAAATCTGCTTATTAAAAATCTTATACTGCCTTTTTTATTTACAGCTTCTAAAATATCACGTTTTTTACGTAAAATTTCTAGTTCTTTATTGATATTGGAAAATCGTGCTTTTTCTTCTGCTTCTTCTAAACTTAAATCTTCAAGTTCACTTTCTTTAGATTTAATCGCACTATCTATTTTCGATATAATACCTTTTAACTCGTTTTCTAATTGGATAAATTTATTCACTTCTTGGTTCAATGTTATTTCTCTCTTTCATTAATCTTTCTAGTATATTAGGCTTTATTTCAGTCATGAAATCTCTATCAATAGTAAAGCTTTGGTCTGTTAAGATACTTTCTATTATTTTATCAAATTCAGCACTTACCATATTTATAGTGCTGGTTAAATCAGCGATAAAAGTAGTTCTTTTCGCTCTAGTATCTTTTAGACTATGAAGAGTTTCTTTACATGCATCTTTTTTCTTCGCTAATTTTTCGCCTTTTTCGTGATTAAGAGATAACTTACTATCTATGTCTGCTAAATTGTTTTTTCTATTAAACGCAAACAAGCTTTTTACATCTCTATCATGATTGATACCTAAAATAGAAATGATAAAGGTAAACAAAACGGATACACCAATTGTAGGCAACGAAAAATCCAAAACGTAAAATACGCATAAAGCTATTACAAAACCAAAAATACCACAAACTTTTAAATCTTTTAATAACAACTCTTTTAAATCTTTCTTAAAACTCTCCTTTTGGTCCTTTAGACTATTTAAGTCTACTTCTTCGGTTAAGAGTCTTTTTTCTTCATCAGAAATGTTTTCTATTTCGCTTATATAATATAAAATCTCTAAATTTAATTCATTTAATTTTCTTTTTTCTTCATCTTTTAAATTAATTAAACCTTGTATTAATTCAATATATTTATTTTTTAATTTCATAACTACCTACTGCCTTTTTGTGGCCCATCAAAGAAATTTTCAATAATCGTAGTTGGATAAAAACGGCCAAATCTAGCTGCCATAAGAGTATGGTGAATCTCAGCAATACGGGCTCTACAAAAAGTAAGTTCTTGTCTAATTTCATATTCTATTAGAGAATCTTTTGGAGCACTTGCAAGTTCGCTTAATAGTGCTTTTCTATTGCTTTTTAATAAAGCGTATTCTTCTTTTAATATTTCTGTATTATTCATTTTATACCTTCTTTCTAAAAACTCCTATTTATTCTTTAATTTCCTCAACAACCGCGCTTAACGAACCTTTATGTAATTTAATATTTATTAAATCTTTTTTCTTAATGTTACCAGTATCTTTAATTACTTCTTCATCCTTGGTAACAAGAGAATATCCTTTTTCAAGTATTCCTAAGGGATTGACAAGTTTTAATGTATTAATTAATAATTTATAATTATGTTCATTTTTTAAAATAATATTTTTAATACTAGAATAAATACTTTTTTCATTAAAAGTGAGTTTTTCTTTTTTTACTTCATATAAACTTATGGGATTTTTTAAAACATGAGATTTTTTAATGTTATTTAAAATTAAATGATAATTTTCTAGACGCTTATTCATATTCTTATTAACTATTTCGATCAGATTATCTAATCTCTGTTCTTTAAGTTCATATAAACTTAAGGGATTTTTTAGAATGTAAGAACTAGTTATGCCATCTAATCGCAGTTTGTTTTTATGAAGTAAATTAGAGGCAAATTCATTTAACCTAATTTTATAAGTATTAATAATATTATTAATTTCCGATATTGTGGGAACCGCCATCTCTGCAGCACCAGTTGGAGTTGGAGCTCGCATATCGGCTACAAAGTCTGCAATGGTATAATCTATTTCGTGGCCTACTGCGCTAATAATAGGAACTCTAGCTTCAAATATAGCTCTTGCAACACACTCTTCGTTAAAAGCCCATAAATCTTCGATGGAGCCACCTCCGCGTCCAACTATTAAAACGTCTAAATCATATTTACCGCTATCAGCTTCTTTAATTTGGTTAACTATATCCAGTGCCGCATTTTCGCCTTGAACTAATGAGGGAAATAAAATTGTCTCGCAAATGGGAAATCTTCTTTTAATTGTTGAAATAATATCACGAATAGCAGCGCCAGTTGGCGCAGTAATTATACCTATTCTTTTAGGAATTTTAGGAACTTCTTTTTTATGTTCCGGATTAAATAAGCCCTCGGCAGATAATTTCTTTTTTAATTTTTCAAACTCAAGATACAAATTACCAAGGCCATCTGGTTCCATATTGTCAACATATATTTGATAGGTTCCTTGAGCAGGATAGCAAGATATACGTCCTTCAACTAAAACGTTCATGCCATCTTCAGGATTAAATTTTAAAGTTATCGCACTAGAATAAAACATAACAGCACTAATACGAGAAGTATCGTCTTTAAGAGTAAAATATAAATGCCCTCTAGTATGATTTTTAAAATTTGATATTTCCCCACGAAGATAGACTTTTTTTAAATAAGGATTTTCATCAAAAATGCTTTTGATATAACTATTTAAATCACTTATTTTCATATATTTGTCTTGCATAATATCACCTCTTTATCTTGGATATTTAACTTCGAGAATGTTTTTCCTTATATTCTTTTATTAAAATATCTTGTAACTTACAATAATGTTTAGTATAAAATTCTATAATTTCGACTTTGTCTTCAACGTTAAGATTTACTTTTTTTATTAAGCGATTTATTAAATTTTCAATAAATGCTGGTGTATATAAATTGAAATAATATTCAAAAGTAGCAATATCATCGGGATGCCCCAACTTCAAAAAACAAGCAAAATCTTCATATAAAGAAGTTGGAAAAATTGGCGCAAAATAAAGTTTTATTTTTTCTGGTTTATCATTTTCTACTAATAGATATTCATTATCTAATATAACTAATTTAGGATGATTATCTGGTAATAAAATTACACCCCAATTTCTTTTATTACGATCAAAGTGCATAAATATAATATCAAATATATATATCCGCAAAAGATTACTTATTTCGCAAGTCATCCCATATTCTTTTTCTAAAACATCTTTCGCTTCATTTAAAGAACAATATTCTTCTACTAAGTCTCCTATATCCATCTCCTCAGCATTAATAAAGTGACCATATTTATTTAAATCTTCACTTAAAAGATATTCCATACCATCAACTACTACTACTTCGCATATCGGGGTTATAAGTCCCATCTGAGTAGCTATTTCTGCGCCTAAAAGTTCTTTTAGACCACGTTCTGGTCCTACTAATTTTACATAAAAAGAACCAACACTTAAATCTAATTTTTTGGGATATCCCATATGTTTTATTATTTCTCTATCATTTTCACTTAAGTTAATCATACTATTCCTTTATTATTTTATCTAATACAGCATTAATAATTTTTCGAACAGACTCATCACTATATTTTTTAGCTAGTTCTATCGCTTCATTAATAACTACTACATGCGGGGTATCTGTATATTTTAGTTCATATAAGGCAAGACGCAATATGGCCGCTCCAGTTTTATCAATGCGAGTTATATTCCAGTCAATCATTTTGCTATTCGCTAGTTCATCTAACTCATTTTTATAAGTGATTACACCATAAACCATGTCTTTCACAAAATCATTTTCCACTTCGAGATTATCTTTAATAATATTATTTATATCACATAAAACTTTATTGCTACTTAATAAATCATATTGATATAAAATAATCATAATTTTTTCTCTTAATTCACTTCTGGTTAAAGCCATATTCATCACCTTTAATTTATTATATTATAAAATAATCTAAAATTCAATTTAATACTTAAATAAATTATTTATTTTATGAACACTTTAAACATTAATTCTTTTATAATAAAAGAATTAGAGAGTAATCTCTAATTTCAAGCTTTTATTTATTCTTTAATGTTTTTTAAAATTTATTCTAGCTCCTTTAATTCAAATAAAATATTTAAGGCATCCATAGGGGTTAAATGAAGTGGGTCAATTTCTTTAAGCTTCTCTCTTAAAGCATCTTTTGCTTTTTCTTTAGAACCAAAATCCATAGCTAACTGAATATTATTATCTCTTTTTATAGTATGCTCTTGCCCTTCATATTTACTTAATATAGCCTCAGCATCATTTAATATTTCTTCAGGCATTTTAGCTAAACGAGCCACATGTATACCATAACTTTTATCAGCAGGTCCATTCATGACTTTATGCAAGAAAGTAATCATACTTCCTTCTTCTTTCGCTGCGACATGAACATTTTTTATATTTAAGAATAAATCTTCAAGATGTGTTAATTCATGATAATGCGTAGAAAATAATGTCTTACATTTTAGATTAGTAGCAATATACCTTAAAATAGCTTCCGCTATACTCATACCATCATATGTAGCAGTACCCCTTCCTAACTCATCAAATAGAATTAAACTTTTTGAAGTGGCATTTACTAATGCGTTACATGCTTCTTTCATTTCAACCATAAATGTAGACTCACCACTTACTAAGTCATCACTAGCTCCAATACGTGTAAATATTTTATCAATAATTGGAATAGTCGCCGATTTAGCTGGAACAAATGAACCAATTTGAGCCATAATAACAATAATAGCTAGCTCCCGCATATAAGTTGATTTACCACTCATATTAGGACCAGTTATAAGTAAAATATCAGTAGTATTATCCATCTTCACATCATTAGGAACATAGGTGTTTTTAGAAACACATTCAATAACGGGATGGCGACCATCAACTATTTCGATAATATTATCTTCATTTAAAACGGGGCGTATAAGATTATATTCTTCAGCACACACAGCAAGACTTGCCAGAGCATCAAGAATGCTTATTGTATCCGCAGTTTCTTTGAGACTGATTATTTCTTTTTTAATACGATTACGGATTTCACAGAATAAATTATATTCTAATTCAAATATTTTTTCTTCGGCATTTAAAATCAAGGCTTCCTTTTCTTTTAATTCAGGTGATATAAAGCGTTCACAGTTAGTTAAGGTTTGACGCCGCTCCCAGCCGAATTCTTCGGTTACCATATTTGCTTGGCCTTTAGATATTTCAATATAATAGCCAAACACCCTATTAAAACCAACTTTTAAATTTTTAATGCCAGTTTGCTCTTTGATAGTATTTTCAAAAGCTAAAATGAAATCTTTGCCACCAGATCTTATGCTTTTTAACTCGTCTAGCTCTTGACTATAGCCATCTTTAATAAGATATCCTTCCTTGATACTTAAAGGAGGATTTTCATAAACACTACGTTCAAGTAAATCATAAATTTCGCTATGTGTTTTAATTTCATAATCAAATCCTAAGCTTGCAACGATATCTTTAATGCGAGGCAAAACACTTAAAGAGTTTTTTATTTGAAGTAAATCGCGAGCATTAAGACTCCCACATATTACTTTGGCACATAACCGTTCAAGGTCATATATCTCATATAACAAGTCCCTAAGTTCATCTTTAAGAAGAAATTCATTATTTAAAGTTTCTAATTTATCGTAGCGGTCTATTATAGCTTCTTTATCACGAAGTGGGTACATTAGCCAAGATTTTAGTTTCCGAGAACCCATAGCAGTTTTGGTTTTGTCAAGAAGCCAAAGAAGCGAATATGTTCTTTCTTTCAGGCGGGTAGTCTCAAAAATTTCTAAATTACGGATAGTATGAACGTCCATTTCTAAATAATCATTTTTATTAACTATTGTAACACTATTAATATGACTTAAATCTTTTAGCTGCCGAACTACTAAATAATAAAGGAGATGTCTAATACCTTGTTTTACACGAGGGTCAGTTGCACTTTCAATTAAAGTTTCATAACCACTGGTTAGAAAATCACTACTTATAGATACTTCAATACCATAAGTATTTTTAAGCATATTAAGAAGTTCAGCATCTTCATTATTTAGGGTGATTATTTCTTTAATATTTAAAGCTAAAATCTCATTTATTAATTTCTCCTTATGATGAGTGATACTTAAACTTTTTAATTCCCCTGTAGATATATCTGCATAGGTTAAAAGATATAAATGGTCAAAATCAAGAAGACTCGCGATGTAATTATTATCATGTTCATTTAAAGATTCAATATTAGTAACAGACCCTTTAGATATTACTTCAACAACGCCACGGCTAACCATGCCTTTGGTATTTTTAGGATCTTCTAATTGTTCACAAATGGCAACTTTATAACCTTTTTCAATCAATTTTTCAATGTAGGGATTGACACTATGAAAAGGAACACCACACATAGGAATGCGTTCTTTTAAACCAGCATTTTTACCTGTTAGAGTTAACTCTAGTTCGCGGGACGCGATTATGCCATCTTCAAAAAATAATTCATAGAAATCACCTAGACGAAAAAATAATAATTCATCAGAATATTTATCTTTGATATCCATATATTGTTGCATCATAGGACTTAAGTCATTTTTATTTACTTCATTTCGATTCATTTTTACTACACCGTAATTTATTATAACATAATTCAAAATTTTTCCAATAAAAAATGGGAAATATTCCCGTTAATTTGAGTTATTTAAAAGCAAATTGTTTATTCTTTCTTCATAATTTGTAGATTTACATATGTATGAACCTACGACAATCATATCAACATCACGGACTAAATCAATAGTATCAGGATTTATTCCACCGTCAATTTCTATTTTAAAGTGTAAATTGTTTTCGGCACGAACTTTTTTTAAAATAGCAATTCTTTGGGGAGTATTCATAAGAAATTTTTGCCCCCCTTCGCCAGTTGGAATACTCATTACTAGTACTAAATCAACTAAAGCTAAATAAGGCATTAATTCTAAAATATCCGTGTCTTTATTTAAAGCAATTCCCACTTTAATATTATTTATTTTTATTAATTCAATAGTTTTTATGATATCTTTTGTTGCCTCTAAATGAAAAGTAATATATTCTGGTTTTAATTTAGCCAATTCCCTAATATAAATAATAGGATCAAAAACCATCAAATGAATATCAAGTGCTTTTTTATGATTATCTAGTAACTCTAAAACCTCATTTACAGTAAAGTTACGATTAGGGACAAAGCCACCATCTCTTAAGTCGACGTGGATATAATTGGCACTTGTTTCTTCAATTAATTTTACGGTTTTTTCTTTACTATAATAACTTTGTAAATACGAAACTGATAATTCCATTTTTATTCTCACCTACTTTATAAAACTACAATAATTTTCATATCTTGATTTTAAAATTTGATTAGCTGCCACTTTAGATTTAACTTCACAATTTGTTTCTTTAAGATGCATACAATCACGGTATTCACAAGAAGAATCTTGAAACTCAGCAAAAGCATCGCGAATACTATCCTTACTATACTCATTTAAATCAAGAGAAGAAAAACCTGGAGTATCAGCAATAAAAATTTGCTTAATTTCATGAAGTTCAGTATGACGAGTTGTGTGTTTACCACGCCCTAAAGATTTGCTTATATCACCTATTTGAAGATTTTTATTAGGGTCTATTTTATTAATTAAACTTGATTTACCCGCTCCAGTCTGTCCAGTTAGAACAACATATTTATCTTGTAGATAAGAAATTAAAGGGTCTAAATCATTATTATTAAAAACTTTTATTCCTAAAGATTTATAATAGGCTATTAACTCGTCAAGTTTTAATAGTTCCGAAGAAGTACCTAAATCTAATTTGGTAAAACATATAACAGGTTCAATTTGTTCTAAAATTATACTTGTAAGTTCTTTATCTAGTAAATTTAAAGATAATTCGGGAGACTTTAAACTACAAACGATTAAAGCAATATCCACATTACTGATATGGGGCCTTTTTAATTCATTTACTCGTGGAGTAATCTCTAAAATATAATTATCATTTTCAGCAAATGAAACTATATCACCTACAAGAGGGATAAGCCCATCTTTGCGGAACTTACCCCTTGCTTTGCAAATATATAATTTGTTTTTACTTTTTACAGTGTATTGGTCGCTAATATTTTTAATAATTCGCCCTTTTAACATAAACCAGAGCCTTCTTCACAATCACCATTATTAGTATTTTCGGGAGCTTTAGCTACCTTGATTTTAAATGATTGACCAGCCACTATAGTGTATCCTTCAGGTTTAGATTGATAAAGTATTGTGCCTGGTTCAGACTCTGTTGTTTCTACATATTCAATTGGTTCTAGTGTCAATTGATAAGTGTCAGCAAAATCCTCTACATCCTCCACGGTATATGTACCATCTTTGAAATTTGGGTATTTACTAATTACATTAGGGATATATAAAGTGATATTTTCACCAACAGATAGTTTTTCTCCTGCCTTAATGGATTGTTCAAATATTTTACCATCTTCATAATCTTTTTCGGTACCCTCTTCAACATCTTTTTTCTCGACTAAAACATGAAGACCTAACGCTTCTAACTTTCCTTTTATTTCTAAATAACTTTTATTAGTGTAATCTTCAATAGTTATTTGCGTATCTCCTAAAGAAACATAAATTGTAATAAGAGTACCACTTTTTCTTTTGGAACCAATAGCAGGATTAGTTTTGACAACTTTACCTTCAGGAATTTCGGTTGAAGAAATCTCTTCTTGTTTGTCAGCGATAGTATATCCTTCGTTTTGTAACTTTGTTATAGCCTCTTGAATAGTTAAGCCGGCAACATCTGGTATAGTCGATTGTTTCCCATTCGTGATAAGAGGTATTAAGACTATTACTGAGGTAATACCCACAATTAAGCCAGTAAATACAAAGGCTAATATTATTAATAATTTATTTTGTTTTTTCAAATCATCACCCGTAATCTTTTTAGCTATAATCTCTTCTTGACCTTCAGTTTTTTTAGAGTCTTTTTCCTTTCCTTTTTTAACGATATTCATTACTTTGGTATCATCATTATCATTTTCGGAATGCTTGAATGTTATAATTGGTTCCATAGCACGCGAGTCATCAAGGCATGTTTTTAAATCTTCATGCATTTCTCTTGCATCAGCGTAACGATTTTTCGGATTTTTAGCTGTGGCTCTTTTAATAATATTCACAATACTATTAGGAATATTAGGGACTTTCTCACGAATATCCGTAATTGGCTCTTTTAAATGTTTTAAGGCTATTTCAACGGCGTTGTCGCCTTTAAATGGCAATTCTCCAGTTAGAAGCTCATACATAACAATACCCATAGAATAGATGTCACTCTGTAAGGTCGAACCTTGACCGCTTGCTTGCTCAGGAGGAAGGTAGTGGACACTTCCCATAACTGAATTAGTTTGAGTAAGTTGTGTTGCATTCATAGCCATCGCAATACCAAAATCAGTAATTTTAACAAGGCCATTTTCTAAAATCATGATGTTTTGAGGTTTAATGTCGCGATGAATAATATAAGAATCATGGGCTACACTCATACCATCAGTAATTTGAAGCATGATATCTACAGCTTCACTTAAAGTAAGCTTACCTCGCTTTTTTAAAAGATTTTTTAAATGCTTACCTTCAATATACTCCATAACAATGTAGTATTCACCATTATCTTCACCAACATCATATACTTCAACAATGTTAGGGTGGCTAAGAGAACTAGCAGATAAGGCTTCTCGTTGAAAACGGCGCACAAATTTTTCATCATTAGATAAATCGCCACGTAATATTTTTACAGCTACATTGCGGTCTAATATAGTATCATACGCAAGATAAACATTAGCCATACCACCTTCACCAATTGATTTAATAATTTGGTATCTATCACTAATCTTTTGCCCTTTCATTATCACTTTGATGCACTCCTTTCTTCGATTTCTAAGTAAGCTACTGATATATTATCTGTGCCGCCACGAGCGTTACACTTGCGAATTAATTTACTTATTCTTTCTTCAATTTCAAGTTCATGGTCATTTAGCACTTTTTCAATTTGCTCATCAGTTAACATATTGGTTAAACCATCACTGCATAATAAAATTCCTTCAATAGTATCAATTGTAGTGTCAACTTCAAATATATCTAGTTCACATTTTTCGGCTGCACCTAAAGCTTTCATTAAAACATTTTTCTTAGGATGAAATTTAGCTTCTTCTTCAGTTAGATTACCAGCTTGAACTAATAAATTCACAAGAGTATGGTCTTTGGTTACTTTATGAAGTTTACCTTTATTTAAAACATATCCTGATGAATCACCAATATTACCAAAAATAAGATAATCATGGGTTAAAAGAGCAATAACTATTGTTGTTCCCATGCCCGTAGAATCCGGATTTAGATTAGCGTATTCTAAAATGTTTTTATTAATTTCACTAACACTATCATTGAGCCAGTTTACGGCATCAAGTTCCGAACCAATACTTGATATTTTATTAAACCTAGTTCCTAAAGCAGTTATAGCCATGGAAGATGCTACTTCACCCTTTCGGTGTCCTCCCATACCATCTGCGACAATCATTAAATATTCATTATTAGCATTTTTTAAGATGGTAACTGAGTCTTCATTATGCGTTCTTACTTTCCCCGTGTCTGTTAAATAAAATGATTTCATTTCTCGTTCATACTCCCTCTTAACTGTCCGCAAGCTGCATCAATTTCAGTGCCAAATTCACGTCTTATGGTACAGTTTATTTTAGCTTTCTTTAAAGTATCATAAAAAGCTAAAATTCTATCTTTGCTACTGCGTTTAAATTCTAAATGATTAGTTTCATTATAAGGTATTAAATTTACATAAATATTCATACCTTTAAAAAGAGATGCTAATTCTTTTGCATTATCAATACTATCATTTATATATTCTAGCATAACATATTCAATAGTTACTCGTCTACTTGTAACTTGCAAATAATCTTTAATTGCTTGAATTAATTCGTCAATATTATACACTTTGTTTACAGGCATTAACGTATCTCGAAGCTCATTATTAGAAGCATGAAGAGAAATAGCAAGATTTATTTGGATAGGAAGTTTCATCAATTCATAAATTTTTGGTACAATTCCACAGGTTGATAAAGTAATGTGGCGAGCACCAATTTGAATACCTTTGCCATCATTTATTATTTTGATAAAGCGGACTATATTATCATAATTATCGAGTGGTTCACCAATACCCATTATGACAACACTACTAAGACGAATATTTAAATCGCGTTCAACGACCAAGATTTGCTCAACCATTTCATATGATGCTAAATTTCGGATCTTTTTAATTCGCCCAGACTCACAAAAGCGACAAGCCATGTTACAGCCAACCTCACTTGATATACAGATAGAATTTCCATAATCATGATGCATAATTACAGCTTCAATAAAATTATTATCAGTAAGACGAAATAAATATTTTTCAGTTAAAGGCGCTACTTGTTTTTTTTCAATCGTAATTAACTCAGTAGTAAAATCAGCTAAAAGTCGTTCCCGAACTTCTTTTTTTAAGTTGGAAAAATTAGAAATATTAAATTCCCTTTTGCCATAAAGCCATTCATAAACTTGGGTAGCTTTAAATTTTTTTTCGCCAATGCTTAGAAAATAACTTTCTAATTCTTCTTTAGTTAAATCAAATAAATTCCTTTTCACTATATTACCTCTTTAACTTCCGAAAAACTTAAATAATAATTATAATCTTGATTATATATTTTTATAAACAAAATTTCTTCACCATTAGTTTCGTACTCATAATTATTTAGGTTATCACTTGCCATATAAAGGTCATTTTGACAATCATGTTCTTTATTTAAAGTAAATTCTAATTTGGCAAAAGTTTCAAAAATACTTTCAAGTGTTAGATACTCAATATTTAAGTTTTCATATAAATTATCAAGAGGTATTTTTTCAGTAGTAGTTTCTTTAAAAGTACCTGTATTATCTATATAGTATTTAATGATACCATCATTAGTTTCTTTATAACCAGTATCAAAATCAAGAGTTTTATGCCCATTATAAATATATTTGTCTTCACTAATAGTAATTTCATAATTATAATCATAAGTGCTTTTTAAAAGATTTGTTGCAAGTTCACTTAGACTTTTTGGCTTAGATTCATTAGATGTATCTTCTTTTATAGGTGTATCTGGCTTATTCGTAATAGTTGGAGAGACAGCTGGTCTTGTTTTAGTTATAATTGCAGAAATAATTAAAAAGAGAAAAAGAAAAAAGAAGAAAATAGCCCATTTTATTAATCTTAAAATAGCTTTACCACGAGAGGTACTTTTTAATTCTTTAATTTTCTTTTTTAATTCGCTTTCCTTTTTGATTTTATTTTTATTCATAAAAGCCACCTACTTTACTTCTTTATTTAATAATTTATTTTTATCAAGACCATTTAAATAGTCCTTGGTTAACATTGCTTTTTTGCCAAATGGTTTAAGTTTCGTTATATAATATATTTTATCTAGGCAAGCAATACCAAGAGCATCTTTTAAAATTTTGGTAATAGTTCCAGGTAATTCATGTGTAGATTCACCAATATAGCCATCAATTACTTTTAATTCTTCGCCGTCTAGTAGGATATAAGCAAGCGGCCAAGAATTTAGGCCTCGTACTTTATTAGAAACATTTAAAGCATTAGTATTAAAATCTAGATGCTCATCTTCTCTTTTAATTATTTTCGCATATGTTACTTTCGATAGGTCCTGTTTTATTCTATTATTGGTCTTTTCTATTATGCTTGGAAGAACTTCTTTTAAAAGATTAGCACCTAATAGACTTAGTTTATCGTGAAGAGTTTCAACATTGTCTTTATCATCAATAGGAATAGTACTTTGAGAAATAATGTCTCCACTATCCATACCTTCATCCATATACATAATAGTAATACCAGTTTTATCGTCACCATTAATAAGAGCATGATGGATAGGAGCTCCACCTCGATATTTAGGAAGTAAGGAAGCATGAACATTGATGCACCCGAGTGATGGTAAATCTAATAATACCTTTGGAATAATCTGACCATAAGCACATGTAACAATTAAATCAGGTTGATATTTTAAAATTTCTTCATATTCACTCTTTACATTATGAGGAGCAAAAACAGGGATATTTGAAGATATAGCCAGTTTTTTGACGGGTGATGCGGTTAATTCCTTTTTCCGACCTACATAAGCATCTGGTTTAGTCACTACTAATAAAACTTCGGTTGTTTCAATTAAAGTTTTTAATATAGGAACAGCAAAATCAGGAGTACCCATAAATATAGTTTTGATTTTCATATAATCACCATTTTAATTATACTAAATTATAAAGCAAATCGCAATAAAAAGCATGAAAATCTGTGCGTATTTTCTCAATTATGAAAGTTTTTATTTCAAATAAAAAGCATAGAATTGATTATAATACCTTTAAGGTTCACACTAAATAAAAAGAATGATAAAATTTATT
>CAOKNI010000003.1 GCA_948470005.1 uncultured Mycoplasmatota bacterium | reverse complement strand
GGTGCTAAAAAGTATACTTATAATATAACTATTACCGAAAATGGGGCGATGAAAACCATTAAGAGTGGAACAACTAAAGATAATACAATAAATTTTAGTTATAAGTATAAAAATAAAGGTAGTGCGAAAATTAAAGTTTATGTTGCTGCGGATGGTAAAAGTGTCTATTACTACTTTGGAACTGATGTTACCGACCCAGGAGAAATACTTACTAATAATCCGCGCATAACTCATGAGTGTGGAAGTAGTACAACATGTCTGGAATATTATACATATGGAGGCTATGAACCATTTACTTATACGGCTAAAATAGTGGAAACTGACGATAAGGGCAGTAAAAAAACAACTAATTCTAATTATTTAGAGGTTAGTGGTAATAGAGTAGTGTTACATTATAAAAAGGGTTGTTACTATAAAATTAAATCAACAGTTAAAGATAAAGTAGGTACAACATTTTCAAGTGAGACGATAATTCAAAAATAGTTTTTAAGAGTTTATAGATAAAGATATAAGCTCTTTTTCTATACATTAACTTAACATAAAGGACTTATTTTACTTAATTAAAAATAATATAAATGATATAATAAAATTAGTGGTGAATTTTATGAGTAAAAAAGTTAAAAGAATTATCCAAGGAGTTTTATTTGTTTTAATAGTTGGTGCTTTTGTTTATATTGGAACAAAAGATTTTACTAAAGAAGTGGTCGAGGATAATGAGCGGTTTGATAAAGATTATCAGAATGTAAGTAAAGATAATGTTTTTATTTATGCCAATGCTAATGATGTTTATGCGACTCTTAAAAGTGGGACAGGAATAATTTTCATGGGGTTTAAAGAGAATGCTTGGAGTGGTTATTATGCTAATGTTTTAAACGAAGTGGCAAAAAAGAATCATATTAAAGAAATTCTTTATTATGATTTCTTAGAGGACCGAAATAATAAGAATGCTACTTACCAAAGTATAGTTTTAAAATTAAGTAATTATGTTGAAACTCTTGATGATGGAAAACAAAATGTTTATGCTCCAACTTTAGTTATGGTTAAAAATGGTGAGATAGTTGCGTATGATGATACTACTTCAATAAATAAAGGAAACATAACACCAGAAGTTTATTGGAATGAATATAATACTGGTCTTAAAGAAAATGAGCTTACAACAATGTTTAAGGAATATTTAAAAAAGTAGGAGTAAGAATATGGAAATTAGAAGAGGGAAAATATATGGTTTTATATTCTTAATATTTATAATATGTCTTGCTATTGGAGGATTTTTCTTAACTAAAACGTTTGTTAAAGATAGAAATAGCGAAATTGCGGATAGTAATGAACCAATAAGAGAAGAAAAAAATTTAAAAATTAATAAAAGTGAAGATTATATTTATTTTCAAAATGGGGATACTAAAAATTTAACTCATGAAATTGTTTATCAAGACATATTTATTAATATAGATAGTAATGATGCTCAAAATATTATGGATAAGCTTAATATGGAAATGGAAGAACTAAAAAATTCATTTAAAATTTTAAGTGAGGCAAATTTAAGTGAAGAAGAGCAAGCTAAAGTAATATATAAAGAAGATAATATTTATAAAGCAGATTATCGGAAGTACACAAGGTATTTTTATAAAGATTATGCGACAATTTTGATTGATGATTATTCATTTGATGCTGTTAAAGGGAAGGAGTATCAAAAAAGCTTTGCTTATACTTTTGATACTTTAACTGGTAAGTTGATACCTAGAAAAACTTTGTTAGATTTGTATAATTTAAATATGACAAAGATTAAAGAAAGAGTTGCGGAGAAGCTAAATAAAAGTCAAACCGTTATCGAAGAAGTAGAACAAATAAATATTGTGGAAACTTTAAACAATTTAGATAATGATGATAATTGTGCCGTATTTATTAATAAAAGTGGTTTTTTAAGTCTAAGTTATCTTGTCAAAAGTGCTGAAGGCGATTATAATGATGTTATAATATTTAATTAAGGAGGAATAATATGGATAGTACAGAATTAAAAATGCAAAAAACAATTGAAAGTTTAGAAGGAAGATTAGTTAATATTAGAGCAGGGAGAGCTAATCCCGCGATGTTAAATGGCATAAATGCTAATTATTATGGAGTTCCAACCCCTATTAATTCGCTTGCTAATATTACAGTTCCAGAAGCACGAAGCTTAATGGTAAAGCCTTTTGATAAGAGTGCTTTAAAAGAAATCGAAAGAGCTATAAATGAAGCTAATATTGGAATTACACCAGTTAATAATGGGGAAATGATAATTTTAACTGTTCCAGAATTAACAGAAGAAAAACGGCGCGATTATGTAAAACAAGCGAAAGCTATTTGTGAAGAAGCAAGGGTTGCTTTACGTAACATTAGGCAAGATGCGAATAATGATATTAAAAAAGATGAGATGCCGGAAGATGAAGAAAAAAGCCTTTTAAACGAAATTCAAGAACTAGTTAATAGTTATAATAAAAAAATTGATGATATTTTTAAAGAAAAAGAAGCAGAATTAATGAGGGTTTAAAATGAAAAAAAATGATAATGAAATAGACAATAAAGGAGTAAATGAAGTTGTATCTTTAACGAAAAAGATTTTAAAATTATTATATATAGTAATGATTGTGGCTATCATTTTATGTGGTACAGTTATTCTTAAAAATTTAAATGTTTGGCATTTTCTTTTTACACTTTTAAAAGTTTTATCACCATTATTTATTGGGTTTATAATTGCTTGGCTTTTAAATCCCATAGTTACGAAAATGAGTAAAAAAGGTATACCTCGTATTATTGGTAGCCTCATTGTTTATTTGATATTTTTAATATTTATTTATGTTTTTTTACGAATTTTAATTCCAACATTATATACGCAAGTTAATGATTTAATTGCGACTCTTCCAGCAATACTAGATAAGTTTAAAACTTTTGCAAATGATTTTGTTAATCAAATATCAATTACTGGTGTGGATTTAACTGGTATTAAAGATAATTTATTTGGTAGTATTGGTAACTATTTAGTAGATTTTACTAATTCGTTACCTAATTCCCTAATGGCTACTTTAGGTAATTTAGTGTCAGGTATTGGAACAGTTTTAATAAGTTTAGTTGTAGGACTTTATATGTTGTTTGATTTTGATGCAATTGCTAAACATTTTTTGAAATTAGTTCCGAATAAAAATAAATATGAAATAGAAGTTTTATTAACAGATATTGGAAGAGAAGTGCGAAAAACTGTAAGTGGAACTCTACTAGTTGCTTTAATGGTTCTAGTCTGTGATAGTATAGGATTTGCAATTATTGGTCTTAATGCAGCGTTATTATTTGGGGTATTTTGTGGTTTAACAGACTTGATACCTTACATTGGACCTTATATTGGTGGAGCAGCAGCGGTAGTCGTAGGTTTTGCTCAAGGTTCAATTGTTGGTATTGCTGTTTTAATTGTTTGTGTTATTGTTCAGTTAGTAGAAAACTATATATTGCAACCTATCGTTATGAGTAAAACTACTCAGCTACATCCAGTGACAATTATTGTAGGCTTGCTGATATTCTCATATTATTTTGGAATTGTAGGAATGATTATAGCAACTCCTTGTATGTCTTTGTTAAAAGTAATATTTAGGTTTATTATTAAGAAATACGATTTGTTTAAGGATGATGATGTATTATTAAAAGAAGTTTTTAAATCAGACTAAAAATTTCTTTTTTTGTGGTTTTACCACACATATAATCGACAGATACATCAAATTTTTTTGCAAATAAATAAAGATAATTTAAACTAATAAATTGGGGTTTATTTTCATATTTAGAAACTAAGTTGACAGCTATATTAAATTCTTTGGCTAATTCTTTTTGAGTTAAATGGTTGCTTTTACGAATAAGTTTTAATTTAAATTTTAAGAATTTATAATTAATTCTGTCACAAACGTTAGTTAAAATTTGGTTTCGTTTTAGTGATAATAAGGCATCTATAGAAACATGGAAATAATTACTGATAATGTTTAATTCATAAAGTTTCATTAGGCGAATATTATTTTCATACATTTTATAAGTTCCGACTTTAACATTTAATAGATCAGCCATATCTTTTTGTTTTAATTTGTTTTTGATGCGTAAAGTTTGGATTAATTCTCCATTTTGCATAGTAGTCCTCCTTTCTTAAATAGCATATTATATACTAAATTTTCTGAAATCTTGTCGAATGGTGTCGATAAGGTTTAATTTTTTTTCTTTAAAGCTTATTTTTTGATTTTTTAGGAGTTTAATATTTAGATAAGAAAAGATTTTAAGTTTAAAAATAATAACTTGATGGTAGAAAATAACCATTTATTTTTTTGCCTTATAAAACTCGAATTATACGAAGTTTTGTCGAGACGTGTCGAGAATATCTATTTTTGTATACCTGATGCAAAAAAAATAAAGGAAATCGAGGTGGTACTGGTAATATATAAAGGTGAAGGGAGAAATTGGTATGAGTAAAATTGACATTGAAAAACAGTTAGATCTAAAAGATTGTGGGGCGTGTTCTTTATCTTGTATTATTAAATATTATAAAGGTTACGTTCCAATTGAAAAAATTAGAGAAGATACGGTTACTAATGGAAATGGAACAACGGCTTACCATTTAATCAATGCAGCTAAAAGTTATGGCTTTGATGCTGTAGGGATGAAGGTAGATAATATTTTGGACCCCCAAATCTATTTACCGGCTATTGTGCATTTACAGATGCCAAATGGATTGCAACATTTTGCGGTTATCTATAAAATTAGTAAAACTGGTGTTTGGCTTATGGATCCGGCCAAAGGAAAAGTAAAATTAAAGTTAGCTGAATTTCTAAAAATTTGGGATAATATTATAATTTTATTGTCCCCTGTGACTGATATAGTAAATATGGAAAATACTTTAACCATTAAAGATGTTTTTATAAACTTAATTAATCAAAATAAATCTCTTTTTATTAAAATTATATTAGTTAGTATTGTTTTTATGATAATTTCAATTTTGGGTAATTTTTATTTTCAGATTGCAATTTCAGGTATTCAAGATGGAACAAATATAAATTTTATTAAATTTATAGTAGTAATTTTCTTTTTTCTATTTTTGTTTAAAGTAATATTAGATTATGCCAAAAACTATTATTTAAATTATTTGAATAAAAATTTAGATACTAATATTTTTTATAGTTTTTTTAAACATATCTTTTTTCTCCCTTTAAAATTTATGCAAAATAGAACGACAGGAGAAATTGTTACAAGAACACAAGAATTAAATGAACTTAAAAATTTAATTGCTGATATTTTTACTAATATTATTCTTAATTCTATTTTGATGGTTGCAGCGACTATTGTGTTATATTTTATAAATGCTCGTTTATTTTTAGTTCTTTGTTTAGTAATTGGCATTTATATTTTAGCAGGTTTAGTCTTTAGCAAACTTATTTATCAGAAGTTAGAAAGAAATGTTTTAGTGTCCACAAATTTTAATTCCGTTTTAGTGGAAAATATTGAGATGAATACTAGTATTAAAAATTTAAATTTAACTAATGAGTTTTTAAGAAGATTAGAAGATAAATTAATTTTAATGCTTAAGGATAATTTCAAACTCCAACATTTTTTTAACAATATCGAAACTTTAAAAAACTTTATTTATGAAATGGGTTTATTTGCGATAACAACTTTGGGAATTTATTTGATAGCTAAAGGAGAGTTAGAAATTCTAAATTTAGTAACCTTTAATAGTATTATTTTATATTTATTTGATCCTATTAAAAGTACAATTGATTTAATACCTAAGTATAATTATTTAAAGGTAGCATTTAAAAAAATTAGTGAGTTCATTAATATAGCACCAGAAAGTAGTAATGATGGTTTAAATAAACTTGAAAATCCGTTACTATCTATGGAAAATGTTAGTTATTCTTATAATAAGTTTTCGAATATTTTAACTGATATTAATTTTCAAATTAAACCTGGTGAAAAAGTTTTGCTTTCAGGTCCAAGTGGTAGTGGTAAAAGCACTATTTGCAATTTATTGTATCGTAATTATTCCAATTATTCTGGAAAAATTAAAATTAATGATGCGAGTGAAAATGATTATAATTTAGATGCAATAAGAAAAAACGTTTTATATGTTGGGCAAGAAGAAACTTTGTTTACAGGGACGATTATAGATAATATCAAATGCTATCGGGAAGTTTTAGAAGAGGATTATTTAAAAGTTTTAAAAATATGTAAAATTGATGAAATAGTTGAGAAGAAACCTAATCGTTATAACACACTTATTAATGCTAGCTTAAATAATTTGAGTGGAGGAGAGAAACAAAGAATTATTTTAGCCCGAGCATTACTAAAAAAGTCAAAAATTCTTATTTTAGATGAAGCTTTAAGTGAAGTTAATGAGACAATGGAAAAAGAAATATTAGATAATATTTTTCGTAATTACGAGAAAGAAACTCTTATTTATGTGACGCACAAAAATGTAGCTGATAAATTTAGTAAAATAATAAATGTAGGTGAAAAAAATGGTTAATATGTATAATAATAAGGAAGCATTTATAAAGCTTAAACCTTGTAAAATAGGTTTAGCTATAATGATATTTGTCCTCTTCTTTATAAGCATTATAATAGGAATATCCTTTAATTTTACCTATAATCATGTTGAAGCAAAAGGGATTGTTACTTGTGAGCAAGAGTGTTTAATTACAACGCTTATTCCGAGTAGTATATCTTATGAAAAAATTGCTTTAAATAAAAATTTTATTAATTATGAAGAATTAGAAAAAGAACTAAAAGTTGATAAGGATAACTATATTAGTTATTATGAAATAACTTTAAAAACCGACTTAGAATTACAAGATTCGGAAATAGTTAATTTAAATTTTTATTATAATAAACAAAGAATAATTTTAAAAATATTAAAAATGATGTTTTAGAAAGGGAATTATAAGAATGGAAAAATTAAGTAGTGAAAAATTATTAAAATGTGAGGGAGGTAGTTTAATAGGTTTTGCGGCAAATTTATTTATTAGCCTTATTAGTCTTACACGATTAATTAAATCATTTAGAAAAGTGAGAAGATAGCATGGTAAGATTAACTACAGAAGAATTACAAAATACAAATGGCGGCATTTCTTTTGGAATATTAGGTGGGATAGTTATGGGAGCGGTTTTCTTAGCTTCGGTAATCTATGGCTTTATAAATCCTAATAGGTGTAATTAATATGTTACTAGAAAATCAAGAATTAATAAATATTTCTGGTGGAGCAATTAATGCTACGATGATAAATGCGGCCGCACGTATTTTATCAATTGTAATAGATATTGGCAAGATGGTAGGAACAACACTCCGTCGAGCTTTCACTAAAAATGTGTGCCGCGCTAGATAGGTTAAGTTTGGACATTCCAAACTTTTTCTAATTATAGTATTTAGAAAAAAGCTTTTATTTGGTATAATTGATATGGTGAAGTATATGAAAAAGCGTGGTTTTCTTTCAATGTATATGGTTTATACATTTCTTTCAGTATTTATATTAGGAATGTTTACAATTATGATGGTTAATAATTATAAGAAAACATTTTTAAATGCTTTAAAAAATGATATTAAAACGGAATTAGAAAGTTATCACTTAGATAATGGGGATAACATAGGTGATGGAACTGTTAAAACTGATGAAAAAAACACGTAAATATCTTGATATTGAAATATAATGGTGATATACTATCACTAGTAAATGAAGGGAGGGATTTGTAAAATGACTAAAGTTATAGTTCAAAATGGAAACATTGATGGTGCCTTAAAAAAATTTAAAGCTAAAGTTGCACGTAGTGGTGTCCCTTCTGAGTTAAAAAAGAGAAAACATTATGAGAAACCAGGCGTTAAAAGAAGAAATGAGAAAAAAGAGCAAATAAGAAATGCGAAAAAGCATAAAAATAATTTTTAAGGTGATAACATGAATAATAAAATAGCAGAAGATTTAAAAGAAGCAATGAAAAGTGGCGATAAGTTTAGCTTATCTGTTCTTAGGATGCTTAAAAGTGCTTTACAGTTAGAAAAGATTAATAAAAAACATGATTTAACTGATGAAGAAGTTGTAAGTGTTATTAAAAAACAAGTAAAAACCCGTAAGGATTCTATTTCGGAGTATGAAAAATATAATAAGGTCGAAGAAGTAGAGGCTTTATTAAAAGAAATAGAAGTTTTAAATGTTTATTTACCTGAAGAAATGAGTAAAGAAGAAATAGTGACGGTTATTGAAGAAGTATTTGCAGAGATAAATCCTAGTGGTATTAAAGATATGGGTAAAGTTATGAAAATGTTAAATGAAAAAATAACTAATGCAGATATGTCTTTAGTAAGTGCTCTGGTTAAAGAAAAATTAAATTAAAGCTTAAATAAGCTTTTTTCTTTGGCAAAAATAGTTTATAATTTATTTAGGTGAAGTTATGGAAAGAATTGATAAAATTAATTATTATTTAGATATGGCGGAGGTAGCTTTAGAAAGAGCAACGTGCCTTCGTAAAAAATGGGGAGCTGTAATTGTTAAAAATGATGAGATAATTGCGACTGGTTATAATGGAGCACCAAGAGGAAGAAAAAATTGTATTGATTTAAATTATTGTATGCGAGAAGAAATGAATATTCCCAGAGGTGAGAGATATGAAATGTGTCGCAGTGTACATGCGGAAGCTAATGCTATAATTAGTGCATCAAGGAGTAATTTAATAGATAGTACGCTTTATATGGTAGGTAAAGAAGCTGCAACAGGAGAATATGTAGAAAATGCTAATTCTTGTGCAATGTGTAAAAGAATGATTATTAATGCTGGAATAAAAAAAGTAATTGTGCGAGATACGAAAACAGAATATAGAGTAATTGACGTAGAAGATTTTATAAATAATGATGAGACTTTAGAAAAAGTAGTGGGATATTAAGAACTTTTTGAGTGAAGTTCTTTTTAGTTTTTAGCTTAAATAATTGACAAGATTATATAAAAAATTTATAATAGCATTACTTTGGGAAGTGATTAGGTGTATACTTTAAAAGATATTTCAACTTATAGTCTAATTAGATTAGGAACATATTATCGGAATATGATACAACATGTAGAACGTTATGCTATGGTTCTTAGAAAATATAATATCAGAGACTATGAAGAATTAGAACAAGCTATTTTAAGTGGTAATCCAGATTTTCAAATGGAATTTTTTAGAGAAAAACTTTTAGAGGCAAAAGAATATTTATTTAAACTTAACTTAAGTGATATTTCTGATAATAGGTTTGTCTTTGATGCTTATAACAATTCACCTTTTGATACGCAAATATTAAATAAAGCAGAAGAATATATTAATGGTGCTAAACTTTTGGTGTCATCACCTTTTAATTTACAGATTTCAACCGCAGATAGACTAAAAGATTTAGATGTGGCGACGATAAAGTCATTATTAGAAAGAGTAACATTCCAAGGGAAGAATGCTTTAGCTTTTAATTTGTGTTCTTTTGGTGAAGCTAAAACCTTTAAAGTGGTGGAAGCTGTCAGATTTTTAGAAGAACAAATGCTTAGAATAGTGGTATCGACACCAGATTATGCAGAACAACCAGATTTATTTATGACAGATGCACAAATTAAAAGAGAAATGATTATAAGTGATTTAGCAAGAATTATAGAAGAATTTTTAGCTGGTAATGAATATTATATATTTGGGACTCTTACAGATGGGGCTAAAAACAAAATAAGAGAAATGGTAGCAAATCCTGTAAAAAATCGGAGAATTTTAAAAAGAATCATTGATATGCTGGCCGATTATACTATAAAAGAAGAATTAGAAAGAGGAGAGGCACGTGTAAGAGCAATGGGAAGATTTCATTAAAAGTCTTTCTTTTTAAATGCTTAATTGTTATAATTTAAAAGAGATGATTTAGATGCTAAGAGTAATTGAAGGAATTATATTTAAAGAAACACCCTATGGCGAGACATCAAAGATAATAAATGTTTATACAAATGAGGGTATGATTGGAATAATGTGTAAGGGGGCTAAATCTTTAAAAAGTCCTTTTAGAGCTACGACACTTAAATTTACTTATGGAAAATTTAATATATATTATAAGGAGAATAAGCTTTCAATTTTAGTAAGTGTTGATGTGATAGATTTTTTAAGTAATATTAAAAATGATATAATTTTAATTAGTTATGTAAATTATTTAACAGAACTTACAGAACAAATAGTAAAGCAAACAAGTGATAATGTATATAATCTTTATATAGAAACTATTTTAAAAATAAATGATGGTTTAGATTCTCTTGTTATGTGTAATATATTTGAAATAAAGGTTTTAGATTACTTGGGAGTAGGTCTTAATTTAGATGCATGTGTGATGTGTGGGGCAAAGGTAAATATTTTAACGATTGATGGCGATAAAGGGGGATATATTTGTGTAAAATGTTATAACCAAGAATTTATTGTTGATAAAAAAACAATTGAACTTTTACGAATGTATTATTATGTGGACATTAAAAGTATTTCAAAATTAAAAATAAGTGAAAAAGTTAAAAATGAAATAAATAATTTTTTAAATACGTATTATGATAGATATACAGGGTTATATTTGAAAAGTAAAAATTTTTTAAAGAAGTTAATTTAAATAGAAAGTGGGGGCTTATGAAATTTTTAAAGTTTTTAATGTTTCTGTTGCTATTTGTGCCCATAAATGTTTGGGGAAGTACTAATGCGGTTGTAGATATAACAAATATGAGTATTAGAGATTTAAATGAAGCTTTAGAAAAGGGGTATTTAACGAGTGAGTTGCTTGTTAAATTATATTTAGAGAGAATAGAAGAATATGATGGTGAGTTTAACTCCATAAGATCAATTAATGAAGAGGCCATTAATGAGGCAAAAAAGTACGACGCGGAAAGAAAAAATGGACATATTAGAAGTTCTTTGCATGGAATTCCTTTGTTAGTTAAAAATAACATTGATGTTTTAGGTATGGTTACAACTGCCGGTACTAAGTCTTTAAGCGATAATTACCCTAAAGAAGATGCAGCTGTTATTAAAAAACTAAAAGAAGCGGGAGCAATAATTCTTGCGACGACTAATATGAGCGAAATGGCTTTTAAAGCATCAGACTCCAAAAGTTCATATGGTAATGTTTTTAATGCTTTTAATCCTCTTTATTCTTCTTATGGCTCAAGTGGAGGTTCAGCGGTAGGTCTTTCCCTTAGTTTTGGTGCAGCTTCTTTAGGTACAGATACAAATGCTTCAGTAAGAGTACCAGCTAGTGCTGCCGGTCTAGTAGGACTTAGGCCAACATTTGGCATAATAAGTACAGATGGGGTTATTCCTTATGATATATATCGCGATACGGTAGGAATACTTACCAAGACGGTAGCAGACAATAAAATTATTTTAGAAGAAATAGGATATTCTAAAAAAGAAGTTAAAGATAATTTAAAAATAGGAGTTGTTAAAAGTTATTTAGAAGGTAATGCAAATAAAAGCGGGGTAAATGGCAAAACGGATAAAGACATTTCAAGTCTTGGGAATAAAGTGATAGAACTTTTAAAAGATGGGGGCGAAGGTGTCTTAGAAATTGGAGAATTACTTAATAATTATTATTTAAATATTGCGACTAGTACGATGAGTGGTTTAACTTTTTGTGATAGCTTTAATAAATATATTAAAAACACGGCGGGAACGATTAGAAGTTTTAAAGATCTAGTTTATGATAAAGGACATATTTATAGTATTAAAGGATATTTAAACCAGTGTGGTAAAAAGCTTAGTAATAAAGTTTATCAAAAAAAAGAAATTTTTAAAGAATATATAGATAAAATATTAGAAGACTATGATGTTTTGATATATCCGACTGTAAAAAATAAAATATTTAAATTAGGGGAGAATGAGCTTGTGGCACCAGGAGCTTATTTAGGCTCAGTAATTGGATATCCTTCTATTACAGTACCAATGGGCTATATTGAGGGATTTCCTTATGGGTTAGAAATATTGGGAGTTAGTGGCTCAGAAGATGTTATATATGAAGTAGCAAGTAAAATAGAGTCTTTATTAAAATTAGATATAGTTAATAGTCCTTTAACACCTAGTTTATATGAAATACCTGAGGTCGTGGAAGATTTAAAGAACGTTTATGAACTGTATTATGAAGATGTTAATTATCAGGAACTCACTTTAGAGGCAAGAAATTATTTTTTGGAATATCATAATTATAAAGAAGAGGAAAGAGAAAAACTTGCCTATATATTAATAGATAAATATAATTATCAAGAAGATAAAAATGATAAAATCTTTATATATGTTTTTGGAGCAATTGATGCTTTGGTGGTTTTTTACGGAATATGTAAAATTGCAAGAAGTGGAAAACGAAAAACTATTTGCAGATAGTTTATTATTTGATATAATAGAAATATAAAAATAGAAGGAGTTTAGAGTATGATTGATGAAACAAATGGAAATTTAACATTTAAACATGTAAATGAGGAGGAAACGGAGTTAAAAAATAACAAGAAAAGTAAATGGAAATTTATTTTAGGCGGTATTTTACTGGTAATCGCAATTGGAGTAGGTTTATATATTGGTTATAATAAAATTGTTTCAAATCCTGTGGTTATTTATAAAAATGCAATTAATGGGGTTTATAATGTTTTAAGCGAAAATGTCGAAGAACTAAAAAAGAAAACAGTAAATATTGATGTTGCAAATGAACCAGTTATGGCAAGTTTAAACTTAAAGTTCGATAGCAATATGAAAGAACTTAAATCTTTTACAGGATTAGATTATAGTCTTAAAGTAGGATTTGATAGTAAAAATAAAAAGGGAATCGTAGAAGCAGGAATAAGGAAAAATAATAAAGAAGTAGTAAATCTTTTAGCTGCCTTACTTGATAATAACCTTTATTTAAAAAGTGAAAAGTTATTTAATAAAATTGTTAATTTAGGAAAATATGATATAGAAGAATTAAATCTTGATAGTTATATTTCTATTAATAATAATAATTTGAAAATTAATTATGAAGATATAAAATATATTTTAAAACAATTTAAAGATATGGTAATTGATTCTTTAGATAAAGATAAATTTGAACTTACAGATCAGGTTATAACGATTAGAAATAAAAAAATGGATGTTAAAAAAGCCTTATATAAACTTGATAAAGAAAATATGGATAGAACTTTAAAATATATTACAGAAGAAATATTAAAAGATGAGAAAATGCTTCTTATACTTGCTAATTTAAGCGGGGAAGATAAAGAAGATATTAAAACAAGTTTAAAAGATGTAGAATATGATGGAGAAGATGTTGAGGTAGTTTTATATACTAATCGTCTTGGAGCTGTTATAGCTGGAGTTTTAGAAATAGATAAAAAAGAAATACTAGAATTTGATTATTTAGATAAAATGCTTAATGCAACTGTAAAAGATGATAGTAATAAACTAGTGATAAGTGAGTCTAATGATGCAATAAATGTAGTTTATACGGAAAAAGTAAAAGAAGTTTTAAATTTGAAATTTTATAAATTAGAAGAAAATAAATTTAAAATGGATTATGCAATTGAATCAAATGGAGCTATTATAGATGGAACTGTAGAGCTTATAGATAAAAATAATAATAAAAGTGATAGCGCAGCCGGAGATTTTAAATTTAATATTGGAATAAATGACGAAAAGAAAATTGATTTTACAGTAGAAGGTTCTTATGAAATAAGTAAAGCGCCAGTAACTTTTAATGCAACAGATAGTGTTAAAGTAGAAGATATTAGTGAAGCTGAAATGATGAATATTTATACAAAATTAAGTGAAGTTTTAAATGAATTAGGTTTAACGGACATAGGAAACTTAATTACAGGGATGTAATTTGCATCCTTTTTTCTTGGCATAATTAATGATATAATTTAAGTGGTGATAATAATGACAGATAATATTAAAAAACAAATGCTGATGCATAATAATGTTTTAACAGAGTATGCTTGTAATGATAATGCGGCTATATATTTTAAAGAAAATACCGAAGATATAAGAACACCTTTTTTTAGAGATATTGATAGAATAATTTATTCTTTAGCTTTTATTCGGTATCAAGATAAGACGCAAGTTTTTTCTTTTACCGAACATGACCATGTAGCTAAAAGAATGATACATGTGCAGTTTGTAAGTAAGATTGCGAGAACAATTGGAAGAGCTTTAGGCTTAAATGAAGATTTGATTGAAGCAGCTGCTCTTGGTCATGATTTAGGTCATGTGCCATTTGGCCATGTTGGAGAGAGAATATTAAATGCAATAAGTATTAATCATGGGGAAGGATATTTTAATCATAATGTGCAAAGTGTGAGAGATTTAATGTTTGTTGAAAATTATGGGAAAGGTCTTAATATTACAGTACAAGTGTTAGATGCCGTAATGTGTCATAATGGGGAGATTACCCTGGGAAAATATGAGCCAGTAAAGAAAACCAAAGAAGATTTTTTAAGAGAATATCAAAATACTTATCAAGATAAAAATCAAGTAATAAATTTAAAACCAATGACTTTAGAAGGGTGTGTTGTAAGAGTAAGTGATTTACTAGCTTATTTAGGTAGAGATATTGATGATGCAGTAAGACTTAAAAAAATGAAGCGGGAAGAAATACCCGAGGATATTGCTAATGTGCTTGGCATAACCACGAGAGAAATAGTAAATACCTGTATCATGGATATTGTAAATAATAGTTATGGTAAAAATTATATTTTATTTAGTGACGAAGTATTTAAAGCAATTGAAGCTTTAAAAAAATTTAACTATGAACATATTTATAATAAAAGTGAGTCTGCAACAGCAAAAGATAAGTTAGAGACTATGTTTAATAAGTTATTTGAAGTATATTTAAATGATTTAAAAACTTATAATGAAGAATCACCTATCATAATTTCTTTTTTAAAAAATATGGGTAAAGAATATACCAATAATAATAGTCATGAACGGATAGCCTTAGATTATATAGCAGGCATGACTGATGAGTATTTCTTGTCAGAATACGAGAGAATTACAAATAAAAATTAGATAGTTTAAATTAGCTATCTAATATTTTTTTATTATTTTAGGTATTTAGGAGTGTCTATTTTACCAAGTAAGTAATCAGCGGATATATCATATTTTTTACAAATAGTATAAAGAAAAGGGGTAGCGATAATATATCTTCCGCTTTCATAGCCAGCGATAGTTCCATAAGAACAGTTTAAAATGGAACTTAGTTTGTCTTGAGTAATTTTATTATCTTTGCGAAATTCTTTTAATCTTAAACTAGCAAGTTTTTTATCAATAGCTTTTTTGGCATTAGAATATTTTATTTTATCATTTAAGCCTAAAATATAGTCTATTGATATATTTAAATAATCACATACACTAATTAGATGCTTTATGGGAAATATATCATTTTCATTTTCGTATCTAGCGTAAGCACTTGAACTTATATTTAATTGCTTACTTATATCTGCTTGAGTTAAGTTTAAATTTTCTCTTATATCTTTTAATCTTTCAGTATTTATCATAAATATTTCACCAATCAATATTATCACAGACAAATTGGAGCAAACCAAAAAACTTGAGAAATACCAAAGTTTTTCTTGACTTTTATTATAGTTAATATTATAATTTCAATATAAGCTAGAAAATTCTAATATAATTGGCTAGCATATGTTGGAGGGATAATCAATGAAGTTTGAGATGCTAAAGAAATATAATAAGAAAAAAATAGCAATAGGAGTTATTGCAGTTATATCCATAGTATCAGTATTAATATTTACAGCTAGTTTTGCAAAGTATAAATTAACACAAAGTATACCACTTGCCAATGGAACAATAAATTATACTGTACCAGATTTAAATATGATAGCTATCTATCAAGAAAATGATAGTGGTGGCTATGATAAAGTAGAAACCATACCAACAAGTGGTTATACCTTTAGTAATGAGAGTTATTGTGCAACATTAAAAGGTGAAAGTTTTGAGAAGAACGAAGATATAATAGTAAATTATAATATGGATACAAAAACAATATCAGTAGTGCCAATAGCCGAGAAAACAAGATGTTATTTATATTTTGATAAAAAGGTAACTGCCAGTGATACAATATTGGACAGAATAAATAATCAAGGGATATTCACTGATAAAGACGACGACGGAGATAGTTATTACTGGAGAGGAGATGCAGGAAATAACTATTTAAAGTTTGCTAATAGATGGTGGCGAATTATCCGTATCAATGGTGATGGAACAATTCGTATCATATATAGTGGAACAACATATCATTCAAACAATCATTCAACAACAGATAGCCAAATAGGAACAAGTGCATTTAATTTAAACTATAATGATAATGCCTATGTAGGTTTCATGTATGGAAGTACAGGAGCAAGTACATATGAAGCAACACATACAAACACCAATAAATCAACTATACTAATATCACTAGGGACGTGGTATACAAATAAGTTGGCAAGTTATGCAAGTAAAATAGATACTAATGCCGGTTTCTGTGGAGATCGCAGTATCAATACAGGAAGTGAAACATGGTGGAGTAGTGATACTAAGAAAGGGTTTGGAACAAATGCGACTGCATATGGTCCATTTAGTAGAACAACAAATATAGCTTTAACTGGTCCCAAAACAACATTCATACCAACATTTAAATGTCCAAATACAAATGATTTGTATACAGTAAAAGAAGCAACAAGAGGAAATAATGCCTTAACATATCCAATAGGACTTATCACAGTGGATGAAGCAGTATATGCCGGATTACTTTATGGAACGACGGAAAATCATAGTTATAATTATCTATACAATGGACAAGCCTTCTGGACAATGTCTCCGCATTACATGGATACTAATGGCACTGCTCGTGTGTTCCTAATAAATTCAAATAACTTCGGCGGCTCTCTTGTGACTGGTCAGTGGGGTGTCAGACCAGTAATAAATCTGCGCGCTGATGTCCAAATTACTGGATCAGGAACCTCAAAAGACCCATTCATTGTTAACTAAAATCTTATATCTTGTTTATATAGCTTATCTTTCATATATAGACTAGAGAGCCATCTTCCATGTCTATTATATAACTTAGGAAGTAGATTAATTTCTGCTTCTTTTTGGTTGACTTAACTTTTGTTCGTGTGTTAAACTTTTAATAGTGAGGTAAGTATGAAATTAATTAAGTATCAAAAAGGACGGAGTAACGAATATAAACTTTTAACTGATAAAGGGGAATATAAACTTTATGATGATATAATTATTAAATATGAATTACTTTTAAAAAGAGAAATAAGTGATAAAGAGTTTGATGAGATATTAAAGACTAATAATCTTTTAAAGGCTTATTATGATGCCATAAAAGCAATAAGTGTTAAGCTTAGATGCGAGAAGGAAATTAAAGATATTTTAAAAAAGAAGAATTATAACAGTAGTGAAATTGATTATGCTGTAAAGAGATTAAGGAAAGATGGATATTTAAGGAATAGCGTTTATATTGAAGCTTATATTCATGATATGTTAAGTCTTTATGTAGTTGGCGAAGATAAAATTCTTAATGATTTAATAAAGCTCGGTTTTAAAGAATCGGAAATAAGAGTTTATTTAGATAAAATAGATAAAGATGTTTATTTAGATAAAATAAGAAAATATACAGACAAGAAGGCTAAAGCAAATAGAAAAAGTGCTAATGAATTTAAAAGAAAAATGCTACTGGAACTTGGGAATAAAGGTTTTAATAAAAGTGATATAACAGGGTATTTAGAGACATTAGAAATAGAAGATAATGAAGAAGAAATAAAAAGGCTAGTAGATAAATTATATCAGAAATATATTAAGAAGTATGATGAAGCAACAACAAAGTTAAAAATCAGGAATTATTTGTATCAAAAAGGATATCAAAATTTAGATAAGTTTAGAGATTAGTTTGCTTAGGGGGATATTATGGGAGAGATTGAAGATTTAGTTATTAGATTTATTAGTAATGGGTGTAGTAATAATGAGATAATTAATATGCTTAATATTACACCGAAAGAATTATGGAAAATATTAGAGGCTTTAAAAAATAAAGGTATAGATTTGAAACGGAATTACCATTATGATGGTAGTGTTTATTATGATATAGATGATGCTAAAAGTGGTAATCATAATGTTATTATACATATGCCTGATGATGCAACAGAGTTTGTGGCTCTTGTGATGTCTGATTTACATCTAGGACGAAGTATGAATAGCCCAATTAAAAGAATAGGCGAAAGACTAGATTTAGTTAAAAGATGTTTTGATTATTGTACTGGTGAGGGTATTCATACGATTATTAATGGTGGAGATTTTTTAGAAAGTGTTAGTGATATCCAAGAGTGTAGCGTTAATCAAACATTAGCACAGATGCATCAGTTAGATTATGCAATAGAAAATTATCCTAGTGATAAAAACATTATAACTTATTTAGTTCTGGGCAATCATGATTTTGATGCCTATAATCTTTATGGAGCGAGTGTTGTCGAGGAACTTAATAATAGACGTCATGATATTGCAGTTATGGGTTTTGGCTATGGAAGAGTTCACGTTGCTAAGGATAACTTTTTAGTTATACATAAATTAAAAAACAGTAGCAATTCAGATTATCTTCGAGAGTATTATTCATTTTCTTTAAAAGGGCATTCCCATAAAATGAAATATTTTTATGGTGGCTCTAATCCCGATATTTACATTCCGGCTTTATTAGATCAAGATGATGAGCTTGATGCTTTTAAGAGTGTTTTAAAAATTACGATAAAGCTAGAACAAGAACATTTTGTAAGGCTACTAGTAGAGCAACTTTTAGTTGAACATGATTTTAGGAAAATTAGTGAGAGTGTCAATTATTTAACGAGAAAAAAGGGTAGATAAATTTAAATATTTTTGATATACTAATTGGCAATTCGGGTGGTTTGTTTTGAGTGAATTGGATTTAAAGATAATAGAATGTATTTTAGCTAGATGGAGCGTTGCAGAAATCTTAAATGTTTTAAATATTGATTTTGCGTGTTTTCAGAATAGGCTTAGAACTTTGGTAGATAGTGGGTTTAGTTTTAAACCAGAGTATTATAATAATGGTGATATCAAATTTACAATAGATAAAGATTTAAAATATACTCAAGATAGAGATGGAAATATAATTACCAATAAAAGTGATAATAATTGTTTTGAAGCCGTAATAATTTCGGATGTTCATTTAGGTAGTCAATTTGAACGTATTGATATTTTAAATAGAGTATATGAATATTGTGCACGCGAAGGAATACATATAATTCTTAACGGCGGTGACTTTATTGACGGGGTAGTAGGCAAAGGTTTTAGAGATTTACAAGTAAGACAAGCCGAACAAATAGAAACAGCAATAAATAGTTATCCATATGATAGTAGTATTATAAATTTTTTAATACTTGGTAATCATGATTATTATGCATTAAGTAAATGTCGACAAAATATTGCTAATGTTTTAAAGATTTATCGCACAGATATTGTGCCTATAAGTTTTGAAAGAGGGAGAGTAGTAGTTAGAAATAGTGGAATAACAATGTTTCATCCTATTCATATAACTGACATACCAGCAGTTCGAGATAGTATTTTAATTAAAGGGCATACGCATATTATGAATTATTATAATAGAAATGGATTTCTTTATGTTCAGCCTTCAGCATTAGTTGATTTTGATGGCAATGATAAGTTTTATTTACTAAGACTTCAAGTAAACTTTAAAAAAGGGTATTTTGCAGAAGGGTTACTTACACAGGTTTTAATTAATGATTTTAGTGTAGTAAATGAAATGCCTTTTACTTTGAAAAGGAAAAAAGTCAAATAAAAAAGTTCCCACTTGGGAACTTTTATTCATTACTATTATTAATTAAACTATTCATGTAACGACCATACTGGCTATCAACTTCGCTATCAATAATATCCATTTCATATTTTTTACGATATGATTTAATAGCTTCAACCATTAAAGTATTGGAATTATCAGCGCTTAATTTTTGATTAGTAATTGCATCTTTCATAGAGTCAAGAGAATCGTCATAACTTTTTTTCTCACCAGTTTTGGTTTTTAAAATAACATGATAACCAAGTTCGGTAGTGATAACTTCAGTACTATATTCACCATCTTTTAGAGAAGCAGCTTTTTTTACTAATTCGTCATATTTGCTATCTAAAGAACCAATATTAATTTCCCCAAGTGAACCACCCTTATTCTTAGTGCTATCATCTTCAGAATTAGTTTTAGCTAAACTTTCAAATTTTTTCGTAATGTCTTCTTTTTTATTTTTAGCATCATTTAATTCTTTAATGATTTTAGTTACTTTGTCTTTGGCTTCTTTTTCGGCTTTTTCTTTAGTTTTATCATCCATATCTTCTGTTACTTTAGGAGTAATAAGAATATGAGAGATAGTCATTTCGGGATAAACACTTTCTTCATAATATTTTTTTAGTTCTTCTTCCGTAATTTTACCTTTAACATAAGCTTCAATAGCTTCACTTTGTAAGTAATTAATGTAGGTAGCATTCTTATAAGCATCAAATGTTTGATAGTTATAATATGATTGGAGCATTTTTAATGCATCACTCTCACTACCATAATAGTTTATTAATTGCTTAAGGCTGGCTTCTGAATATGTTTTAGCATCTTTAACTTTATCGCTAAACTCAGCCTCATAAATGTACTTATCAATCATATTTATTAATGTTGATAGACCGTAAGTATCTTTGATTTGAGTGTAAAATTCGTTAACACTTATTTTTTTGTCGTCTTTGAATGTTACAATGGCATCATCGCCATTAGATAATTTAGGTATTTTACCACATCCGCATAGTAAAAAAGCTGATAATCCAATAATAAAAATTTTTTTCTTCAATTTATTTTCCTCCTAATAGTTTAATTATAGCAATAAGTTAATAAATTTACAAGGGTTTTAAGAAATTTAAAATCTTTAAGCAACTAGCCCAGCACCAAAGTTTAATTTTTACGTAATATATAAGTGAAAAGACAAATAAAGGAGGAATGAATTATGAATAATTGCGGATGCGGAAATGGATTTAGTGCTGCGATGATTTTAGTACTATTTATCTTACTTATTATTATAGTAGGAGCGTTCATTTAGTCTTTTTCTAAATTTCAGAGGAGGTGCCATATGGGATGTTGTAAACCAGCCAATAATCACAATAACAACAATTGCGGTTTTGGCCTTCAAAATAGTGCATTTTTAATAATTGTCTTATATATTTTACTAGCAATAATTCTTGGCGGAATACTATATTATTAAGAGGTTTAGCCTCTTTTTTTCTGGTTATATAATTTTTTCTATTCCTAAAACTTTAAAAGAATTGTTTTATTAGGGATAGAAATTAGGTTTTGTTTTTTCTTAGGGATACTGGTTTTAGCTGATTATTGGTTGTTTTTTTTCTTTTTTTGATACAATAGCATTAATTGTTTTTATTGGAGGGATTTTGATGATAAGCAGTGAAGAATTAGAAAAAATTCCGCAAGCTACGGATAAAAAACGAGCAATATATCTTAGTATGAAATAATGTTTAGAAGATATGGTTGAATTAATGAATATGATGGATATGGAGAAAAGCTAACTTTAAGTTCTGAAATTCATTCGGAAGCAGCAGTGGCAGAACCTATGTCAGCAGTTATATATGAGTCAAGTTCTTTGCCAACTCAAGAAACAGAAAAAACTTTTGATATTTGGGATGTATATGTGTGTACTAGTTGATGGTAGTATAGGCTTATATAAAATGAAAGAAAAAGAATATAAAAGTTCTTATTTTAGATATAGAATACAGAAATATTCGGGAATAGATTCTGAGAATATTGGTGGTGTGCGTAACTTTTATAAAGATTATGATTTCACAGGAGCTAGAATAAGACCTGTACTTATAGATGTTCATGTTTATGAACCTGGGAGGACTATAGAAAGATTTGGTGTAGTTGCAAATGTAGAATTCACCTCTGTAATGAGTTATTATGATGTTAGAAGCTTTATGAAGTTACAAGGATTGATTACTAATTTTGACTGGGGTAAAGCAACTCTTGAAGAAATGAGTAAAGTACTAGCTTTTGCCCAAAGTATAACACCAGAAGATGCTAAAAAAGTAAAAGACGAATTAAGACGTTAAGATATTTTTAAAATAAAGAAACAGGAAAGAAATTTGGACCTGTTTTTTGTTTGTCAATTTAGTGTAAAATATGCTTATTTGAGGTTAAAGCGAACACTTCCTTCTTTACAAAAAGGGGGCAATTTGGTATCATAATGGTAAGCAGTGGTACATTGTGGTAGAAAGTGGGGGATTAAAATGTTCATGGGCGAGTATCATCATAATATAGATGATAAGAATAGACTTGTTATTCCGTCAAACTTTCGGAGTAGTCTTGGAGAATCTTTTATTGTAACAAGAGGCTTAGAAAAATGCTTATATATTTATACGCAAGCTGAGTGGCAAAAAATTGTTGAAAAGCTAGCAAGTCTTCCTTTTACAAAAAAAGATGCCAGAACATTTGTAAGGTCGTTCTTTTCTGCCGCTGCGAATTGCAATTTAGACCGTCAAGGAAGAATAAATGTGACGTCTACACAAGCGGATTATGCAAATCTTAATCATGAATGTGTGATTATTGGTGCTAATGATAGAGTTGAAGTTTGGTCTAAAGAAAATTGGGATAATTTCAACTTAGAATATAGCGATGCTTTAGAGAGTGTAGCAGAGCATTTATTTAATGGTGAAGAATGAAGCATTATAGTGTAATGCGAGATATTGCAATAGAGTATTTAAATATTAAAGAGACCGGTATTTATGTAGATGCCACACTAGGTTATGCAGGTCATAGTAGCGAAATTTTAAAAAGAATAAAAAAAGGGAAATTATTCGCCTTTGATGCGGATAGTGAAGCTATTAGCTATTCGCATCAATTATTACTTGAGATAGGGAAGAATTTTGAGATAATTCATGATAATTTTAAAAATTTAGATGAATGTCTTGAAAAAGTTAAGGTATCTCTTGTAGATGGCTTCTTATTTGACCTAGGATTATCTAGTCCTGAAATTGATGATGCAGCTAGGGGATTTAGTTTTATGAGTGATGCTGAGCTTGATATGCGAATGGATAGGACAAGTAAGATACAAGCTAAAGATATAGTTAATAACTATTCTGAAGAAAAGCTAGCCGAAATATTTTTTAAATATGGTGAAGAGCCAAGAAGTAGAGTAATTGCAAAGGAAATTGTTAACAGAAGAAGTATTAGAGAAATAACAAGAACACTAGAGTTAGTAGAAATTATTAAAAATAGTGTGGGAGCTAATTATTTTTATAAGAAGCATCCAGAACGAGTTATATTTCAGGCACTTCGGATTGAAGTAAATGCAGAGTTAGAGGCAATTGAAATAGCTTTACCTGCGGCTATAAAAAGGCTTAAAAAAGGCGGAAGAATATGTGTTATAACTTTCCATTCTTTAGAAGATAGAATAGTTAAAAATATTTTTAAAAAATATAGTGAAGTAAATGAAGTTTTTAAAGGGTTAAGAGATGAAGAAATTCCTTTAGAATATAAACCATTGATAAAACTTGTAAATAAAAAACCAATAGTACCAAGTGAGTCCGAAATAAAGATAAATAGTAGAAGTAAGAGTGCAAAATTAAGAGTAATAGAAAGGGTATAATTATGAGAACAAAGAAAGTTAAAAGAGTTAAATTATTAAAAGGAGAAAAGTTTATGGCCTTTTTAGTAGTTTTAATGGGAGCTATTGTTTTACCTTTTTCTTGGGTTTACACAAAAGCACTTTTATCAGAAACGGATATTAAATTAGAAAAAATAAAATTAAAAATTGAAAAACAAAATGATACAAATGAGGCCTTAGGGATGCAAATAGACGAATTAGCTTCAATTGATAATATTCAAGCTATTGCAAGTGAGTCAGGATTGTCTTATAATAATAGTAATATCAAGAATATTAGAGACTAAAGGAGAAGAGATGCATGAGAAATAAAAGTGTAAGAGTTAAAATTAGTAGATTTTTTACTATTTGCTTTTGTTTCTCTTTTTTAATTGCTATTATTAAACTTTTTTATGTGGCAGTTAGTCATGATGTTGATGGGATTAATTTAACGGAGTTTGCTAAAAACCGAAATACGGTAAAAAAAACACTTTATGCTTCACGAGGTAATATATATGATGTAAATGGCGAAATAATTGCTCAGAATGTTAATTCTTATACACTTATTGCTTATCTTAGTGAGTCTCGCACGACAGATCCTAAAAATCCTGAACATGTGGTAGATAAAGAACGAACGGCTGCATCTTTAGCAAGCATTTTAGGAGTTTCAAAAGACTATATTTTAAGTCGTCTTAAAACGGAGAATGCTTATCAAGTGGAATTTGGGGTTGCAGGGAAAAATTTATCGGAACATCAAAAGGTTTTAATTGAAGCCTTGGATTTACCTGGTATTGATTTTATAAGTGGTAGTAAAAGATATTATAAAAAATCAAAAATGGCCTCTTATATTGTGGGGTATGCAAAAGCCCGAGATGATGGAGAAATTGTTGGTGAAATGGGTGTTGAAGGATATTATAATGACATTTTAAAGGGAACTAATGGTGAATCTATTTATCAAGTATCCGCGGTAGGATATCAAATGGGAGAGGCTTATACGACAGAGTCTACTAGTGGTAGTGATATATATCTAACTCTCGATACTCAAATACAGCTTATTCTAGAAGATGCTGTTCATACTTTAGAAGAAAATAATGAGTTTGATTGGTTTACTTTTACAGTGATGAATGCAAAAACTGGAGCAATCGTGGGAAGTGCAACTAGCCCTAATTTTAATCCTAATACTTTAGATGGGCTTGAAAATTATGTTAATCCTTTAGTTGGATATACCTATGAACCTGGTAGTACAATGAAAATTTTTTCGTGGCTCGCAGCCATGGAAAATGGCATATATGATGGTAAAGAAGAGTTTATGTCGGGAAGTATTAAAATTAAAGGGGCAACGATTAAAGACTTTAATAATAAAGGTTGGGGTAAAATTAGCTATGATACCGGTTTTGCTTATTCCTCAAATGTTGGAGCTACTAATTTAGCATTAAAACTTGGTAATGTGAAGTTACGAGAATTTTATGAGTCGTTAGGTTTTGGAAAGAAAACAGGCCTTGAGTTACCAGGAGAAGAAAGCGGTATTATTAGGCTTACTTATGAATCAGAACTTGCTAGTGCATCTTTTGGGCAAGGTATTACAACAACACCAATTCAAACTTTGCAGGCTCTTAGTGTGTTAACAAATGATGGTGTTATGCTAAAACCTTTTATAGTGGATAAAATTGTTGATGCGAACGGAAATGTTACATATGAGGGTAAAAGAGAGGAGCTCGGAAAAAAGGTTTCTTCAGAGTCTATAAAAAAGATAAATAAGTTAATGTATGATGTAGTATATAATGGTACGAGTGAGATATGGAAAACTAAAAATGTAACTTTAGCAGGCAAAACTGGAACTGGTGAGATTGCTAGTCCAAATGGTGGTTATTTAACAGGAAATATAAATTATATCCGAAGCTTTGCTGGTGTATTTCCTTATGAAAATCCGGAGTACATTATTTATGCTTCCGTAAAACAAATTGATGGAGGAGCTAGTGCACTGGCACGTGTTGTGACTAAAGCCGTGGAAAGTATTGCTAATTATGCAAATATTATGAATGCGGACGAGGTAAAACCTAATTCAAAAATCGTAAATTTAAATAATTATCTAAGCGAAGATGTAGAAACTAGTAAGGAAGCTTTAAAAAATGCAGAATTAGTCCCTATAGTAATAGGAAATGGGAAGAATGTTATAAATCAATTCCCTCTTCAAAAGACAGAAGTATTAAAGGGGAGTAAAGTATTTTTACTTACCGCGGATAAAAACTATACAATGATAGATATAAAGGGATGGAGTAGTAGTGAAGTTTTAAATTTTTGTAATTTATTAGGTCTTAAAGTTAAGTTTGAAGGTTTTGGAGTAGTGGATAGCTTTAATTTTAAAGTAAACACCAAAATAAATCTTTCAAAAACATTGGAAGTAACATTGAAAGCTGAATAAAATAATAAGAATTAAAGCATAATAATAGCAGGTGATGCTATGAGAGAAGTAAATCTTTATTATCAAGGATATTTTGAAACTGATAAAAAAATTGATTATTTAAAATATGGTTTGTTAAACGAATATGGTTATAATATGGGATTAAAACCAAAAGAGTATTATAATGAAGACAAGATTATTAAAAAATCAAATTGTCATAAAAAGGGCTAGAAAATAGCTTTTTTATTTTTGAGAATTGTTTTTAAGATTATTTAGTTCTCGTTCTAATTTTTGAACAGCATCAAGTAGAAAGTCTACTTCAGTACGCTGAGTTTGATTACTTTTACTTCCATTAGCATAATAACTTCCACCACTTTTATGTTCTTTGCTATTGATATTAATATTGTTAGACTCTAGTCTTGACTCTATTAATTGTTGTTGGGCCGCGGTGGTTAAAACAAATTGACCGACTAAAATAAGCCAATTGCCAAAACTATTTTGCTCATTGACAGAATAGTCTCCTACGCAAGCAGAACCGATAAGGACTGCTAAAAAAGCAAAAGTTTGGGGGTCAAAATTTGGAGGGAACCCATGGATATTCATATTATTCATGTAATCCCCCCTTTCTATAACAATATTATTGTAAAATTAAAAAAATAATGCTAAGATAGTAAGACATGAAGGTGATAATCTATGTTTGCAGTATCTACAGATGCGGCTTATATTCCATCAGAGAAGAAATATGTTTATAGATTTAATAAATTAATTGAGGGGTCTATGGATCAATATGGTGAGAATTTTAATGATAATATGGGTAAGAAATATTTGTATTTTCAGCCTTATTTAGGAGGTATCGCTTGCCCTTGTGCTGTTAGTTTAGAATTTTTAAATGATGATTTGAATCAGCAGGTTAAAAGTTATCGTTCATTTCCATTATATGCTTTTTTTAGTGATAAAAGTAAAAAGTTTTATGCTATAACTAGTGAAAATGTTAAAAATAAAGCGAAAAAGGCAATTCTTACAGCTCAGAGAAATGCCGTAGCAGAAAGGCGAAGAAGTGAAAGTGTAGATTCTAGTAAAGAGAATTTTCCAACTATTATGAAATATGGAAGAAATTTAACAGAGCAAGAATATCCTTATTTTCCAGCAGTAACAAGAGAAGAGGAATTATTTAGAACAGAAATTAAATTACTCCAAAATAAATCAATACTTTATACGGGACCTCATGGAGTAGGAAAATCAGCACTGGTTGAGGGACTTTCTTATTTGATTCAAAAAGGTGAAGTAAGTGAGGATATCAAAAAGAAAACAATTATCGAGATGTATGTTAATAGTTTAGAAGCCGGAACACAATACCGCGGAACTTTTGAAGAGAAAGTTAAACAAATAATAGATGAAGCACAGAAAAAAACAGATGTAATTTTATTTTTTGATGAGATGCATACGATGCTTGGAGCAGGCACAGCGGAAGGGCAAAAATTAGATTTAGCTAATACTTTAAAACCATACTTAGCTAGAGGCGAAATTACAATAATTGGTGCAACAACAGATTTGGAATTTCATAAATATTTTAAAGATGATGCAGCGTTTAAAAGTCGTTTTGCGGTAATACCAGTTAAGGAACCTGATAGAGCTAATTTAAAAAGAATTATATTAGCAACACTGCCTTATTTTGAGAAAAAATATAAAAGATGTTTAGCTAGTGATGTCAATTTAGATGTTATTATTGAAGCATCTTATCACCGCAAATACGATATGGAAGAGTATAATCCGCGACTTATTTTAGATATTATAGGCGATGCTTTTGCAATTTCTTATAAAAGAGATCATGAGAAATGTAGCATCGATGATTTTGTGGAAGCGTTAAATATGTGTAGCTTATTATATCCGAGCGCTATAAATGATGCAGAAGGCCGCTTAAAAAAGGGAATTTCTCGCACTAGAAGTAATCCAAGTGTTATAGCTTTTCCCGAGTATTTGCAAAAATAAGAAAAATATAATATAATATAATTAGGTGATTAAAATTATGCAAATTGATAGTGTAGAACTTTCACAAATAGCGGTAAGAACTAGTCAGTATCCGGAAGATAAAAAGCCAGAATTTTTACTTGTAGGACGAAGTAATGTAGGAAAATCAAGTTTTATTAATACTATTATAAATAGGAAGAACTTTGCTCATACTTCGTCAAAGCCAGGGAAAACGCAGACATTGAATTTTTATTTAATTAATAATGACTTTTATTTTGTAGACGTGCCAGGATATGGCTATGCTAGTGTTAGTAAAGAACGCCAAAAAAAGTTTGGAGTAATGATTGAAGATTATATTAAGAGTCGTGATAATTTAAAATGTGTTTTTTTGTTAGTAGATTATCGGCATAAACCAACGGAAGATGACGTTTTAATGTATGAATTTTTGAAGTTTTATAATTTGAAGATAAAGGTTATTGCAACAAAATATGATAAAGTTAAAAAAAGTATTCGGGATAAACAAAATAAATTAATAAAGGATACTTTAAAAATAGAAGAAAGTGAGGACTTTATTTCTTTTTCAACAGTTTCAAAAAAAGGAAAAGAAGAGGTTTATGAGGTGTTAAAAGAATTAATATGATGTATTTAAATAAAGAAAAAGATTTAGTTAGTGATTATGTGGTTTTTGATTTAGAAACAACAGGGTTATATCCTAATAAAGATGAAATAATTGAAATTGGAGCATTAAAATATAAAGATGATAAGTTAGTAGATGAATTTAGTGTGCTAATTAATCCAGAGTGCTTAATAAGTTCTGAAATTACTGGAATTACGGGTATAGATAATGAAATGATTAAAAATGCTCCAACTATTCGGGAAGTTATGCCAGAGTTTATAAAATTTATTGGAGATTTACCGCTTATTGCGCACAATTCTAGTTTTGATTTATCTTTTATTGAAGATAAAATTATAAAGCTAGGGTTATTGGAACTTAAAAATACGAATATAGATACTGTAGAATTAGCTCGAAAGTATATACCTAAGGCGTATAATTATAAACTTACAACTTTAAAAAATTATTTTAAATTGGATTTTGGGTCTCATCGTAGTGTTGATGATTGTAAGACTACTAATTATGTATATCAATATTGCAAAAAACAAGCTTTAGTTAAAAACTAGAGTTTTTTTCTTGGCAAAAACTAGAAAATCCGTTATAATATTGGAACAGGTGGGTTATGAAAAAATTTTGTGATGTAAAACAGAAAAAGGCTAAGTATACAAGGCAGCTTGATAAAGCGCTTTCTATGGTAATGCCGACAGTTATTGAAGCTTTTATTAATGTTTATGGTAAGCGTCATGAAAAGTTTATTAGACGAAAACTTGCGAACCTTAAATATTGTTATTTTATTCCGCAGTCACATTTGGAACTTTTTAGAGAATATCATAATTACTTAAGAGAAGAAGATAATAAGTTAGTAGATTATTATTTGGAATACATTGACCATTTAGGTTATAAATATGGAAAAATTAGAGGTGGCGATGATGAAAAATTAACTTTTATTTATCGAAATTTTTTGACGAAGTCAGATTTAAGTATTGCTAAATTAAAAGCTTATAATATGGTAGAGCCAATTGAAGAAGATTGTCCACTTTATACTCCAAGACTTGATAGTACAAAGGAGGTTTCTCAAGTCGTTACAATTATTATATTACCGATAATTATTGGAACTTTAGAAATGATTATTCACGAAATAAATCATGCTCTTACGTGTGAGGCGGTTGGTTATATTGATGATGTGGTTTTTGAAGCAACATTATTTTGTGTAAATGACCAGAGACCAGATACTGACAATACTGCCGAAGAAATAGTAAATGATTATATTGCTAATTTAGTCTTAAAAGAATTTTTGCGTATAGGTGGCTATATTCCAACTGTCTTAAAAAAATATGATATTGGTAATGATTATGTAGATAATGCTTACATTGCGGATTACTTATTTCAAAAATTAGGGTCTTTGATTTTAGAAAGTGAAATAACTCATAATGATCGTTTATTTATTAATTCTGTAGGTAAAGATAATCACTTACATTTGTGTGAGTTAATGAGTGAGCTGTTTAATAATGGAAAAGATGAAAGTAAGTACGTAGAGTTAGTTAATTTGATTGATGAGATGGCAGAAAAAGTCAGAAATGCTCCCGAAGAAAATGTAGAAGCTTTCTTTCAAGAATTAGAAGGTTTAGGGTATAGAGTGAGAAAATTACGGCAATTTTAACAGGTTTATGATATAATATATTAGGAAGTGGTATGATGAAGTTTTTAAAAAAACATAAATGGGTGTTATTAATCGTTTTGTTTTTAGTTATTGGTGGGGCATCACCTTTCTTATTTACAATTTATAATCAATATAAACCTTATTATGATGGAAAGCATTTTGGAATAGAGACTATTTATAGTGAAGTTGATGCTAATAATAATGGGGTAGATGATTATACTGATATATTACTTGGGGCAAGAATTGATGCAGTAAACCACCCAACTTATGATGGAAGATATTGGGATACAGGTTATCCGCCAGATGATATAGGAGTTTGTACGGATGTGGTATGGCGAGCTTTTAAGAACGCTGGTTATAATTTAAGAAAAATGGTTGATCAAGATATAAGTAAATATAATGTTAAAGATTATCATTTAAAGTATCCCGATAGTAATATTGATTTTCGAAGAGTAGGTAATCTTTATATATTTTTTACTAAATACGCACAAGTTTTAACAAATGATATGAAAAAAATAGAAGAGTGGCAGCCAGGTGATATTGTAACATTTGGAGAATATAATCATATTGGGATTATAAGTGATAAGAGAAACCGAAAGGGTGTTCCTTATGTAATTCATAATTCAGGTCAAAAAAATCGGGAAGAGGATGTGTTAGAAATACGAAATGCATATGATGGAATTACAGGACATTTTAGGTTTAATGCTAAGAATTTAAAAGATGTTGTTATATATTGGGAAGATTAGTTCTTCTTTTTCTTTTTTAAAATAATTACAAAATTGTAATAGCATCTAAAAATATGAAGTGTTATACTATATTTAGGTGATACGCATGAAAATATTAATTGTTGAAGATGATAAAACTATTTTAGGCGGCTTGGAATTTTGTTTGGAAAAAGAGAACTTTGGAGTTGTAACTGCAACTACGGGGAGTAAGGCGCTCGATGCTATTAATAATAATCAGGTAGATTTAATGCTCTTAGATATAAATTTGCCAGATTTTAATGGAATAGAGCTTTATAAAAAAATAAAAGATAAAAGGGATATTCCGACGATATTTTTAACAGCGAATGATTTAGAGACTACTGTAGTTCAAACACTTGATATGGGCGCGGATGATTATATTACAAAACCTTTTAAAATAAGAGAACTAATTAGTAGAATTAATTCGGTGTTAAGAAGAACAAATAAGATTGATACGCAAAATGTCATTAAAATTAGAAATGTTTCTTTAAATTTAAGAGAAGCGAGTGTTTATAAAAATGAAGAAAAAATATTTTTAACGGCTTTAGAATATAAAATTTTACTTATTATGTTTCAAAATCCTGGAAGAATTTTTACAAGAGAAGCTATTTTAGCAGATATTTGGGATACTGCGGAAGAATATGTAAATGATAACACTTTAACAGTTTATATTAAAAGGATTAGAGAAAAGATTGAGGATGACCCAGCTAATCCAGCGATTATTTTAACCGTAAGAGGACTAGGATATAAGGTGGAAAATGAAAAATAAAAAGTTATTAGGTTTAATCTTTGGAACAATTTTAATATTAGGGATTTTAAATATTATGGTTATTAAGATTTATCAAAATTATACATATAAAATGGTTAATAATATTATAAGTAATGTTGCTAAAAATTATCCGGAATTGGAACTTAAAACGGTTATAAGATTAATAGAAGGTGAGGCAACACCAAATATTTTAGATAAATATGGAATTAAAGCGAGTAATTTAGGGGAAATTGTAGATTATAAAGAAATGCAGACGAAAATTATAATAAGTATTACTTTAGCCTTTTTTTTAGTTGTGCTAATTATATTTGTTGCTTATCTTTTTTATAGATTTAAAATTAAAAGAGAAATAAAAATGATAAATGGCTATTTACAAGATATATTAAAGGGAACTTATGAAGTTAATATTGCTAATTATAATGAAGATGAACTTTCCATTTTAAAAAATGATATTGTTAAAGTAGCTATAAAGCTAAAAGAATTAAGCTCATATGAACATAAAGAAAGAATTTATTTAATGAATACACTAGAAGATATATCACATCAGCTTAAGACACCTTTAACAGCTTTAATGGTAACTAATGACATTTTAAAAAATAATAAATTAACTAAACAAGAACAAAAAGATTTTCTTAATAAGGAAGCAAAAGAACTCGAGAAAATGGAGTGGCTTATTACAACACTTTTAAAATATAGTAAATTAGATAGTGGTATGGTTAAATTAAAAAAAGAGGAAATAGAAGTAGAAGAGTTGATAAAATCTGTATTAGATGATTTATCGATTGCTATCGAATTAAAAGAAATTGAAGTTTTTAAAGAAGCTTTGAATTTTGATATTTTGTGTGATATAAATTGGACTCGGGAAGCTCTAACTAATATTTTAAAAAATGCGATTGAACATTTAGATAATAAAGGCGTAATTACGATTGCGGGTGAAGATAATCCTATTTATAAAAGAATAAGTATTACTGATAATGGTAGTGGTATTAATAAAAGTGATATTAAAAAAATATTTACAAGATTTTATAGTAATAATAGTAATAAGAATAGTGTAGGAATTGGTCTTAATATGGCAAAACTTATTTTAGAAAAGGAAAATGCTAAAATAGAAGTAGATAGTGTTGAGGGAGAGTATACAACTTTTGTGATAACATTTATTAAAAAGCAAAATATTTAAAATTAAAAGCTTTCACTAGAATATACTGGCAAAAAGTGATACAATACTAGCAATTTTAGGGGGAAAATTAGGATATGAAAATATTTATTGGTCAAAATGTTGGCTGTGATTTAAACTATTCAATATAATTTAATAGGGCTTAATTTAGCTCTAAAGTATGAAATAACTAAAGATGCTAGTGAGGCTGATATATTAGTGTTTGCTTCTACTTGTAGTTGTACTGAAAATACAATTAATGCGACTTTAAATTATATTTATAATTGTATTTCGAGAAAAAAAACAGAAGCTAAGGTTTTTATAACGGGGTGTATTACAAGACCTTTAAAATTTCCAGAACAGAATGCTTGGTTACAAAAATGGCTTAATGAAAATGCTCATTATGTTGTTCCTCAAAATAAGCCTAATTTGTTGTTGCAGTTAGTATCTGATGATTTTAGTTCATTAAATCCAATGAGTTTGGATTTGGGGCAATGGCTAAAGAAGAAGGTGTTTTATTCATTAGTAATGGATGCAATAATAATTGTACTTTTTGTAAAGTTTCTTATCAAGATTATCCAATAAAGAGTGTGGAGTTAAGTGAAGTTAAAGAAATGATTGATAAACTTATAGAAAATAAAGCTAAAAGTATAAGGTTAATTGGAACTAATATTTGTCTATATGGAATAGATTTAGATGGAGAACCACACATTTTAGATATACTTGATTATATTGAAAAAAAGCTCGAGATAGAAGAAGTTAAATTAGTAGGTTTTGCTTATAAAATGCTATAAGATATGGTTTTGCTCCAGTTTTAGCTAATTGTGCTAAAATAGAGTATATATCAGGTTCTTTAGAAACTGGGAGCCCTAGGCTTTTAGAAATGATAAATAAAGGTTTTGCACCTATAGAGTTTATAGATTTTGTAAAACAAATTGGTATGAATTATGAAAGAAGACTAGATTTAAATATAATTTCTGGTTTACCAACAGAGTCTATAGATGATGTTAAAGCTACTTTGGAGGTTTTAGGCGAAATAGCTCCTTATAGCGTTAATATATGTGAATATACTAATTCCAGTATGCTAAGATTAAGTAAATATCCGCAATTATCGGATGAGGAAATGCGTAATCATACTATGATATATGAGGAAGAATTAAGAAGAAGACGAGTAAAAACACAAACAGTATATAAAAAGTAATAAAATGACTAAAAAATAAAAGGAGTAATAAAAATATGAATGATAATCTAAAAATAGCAAAAGCAAAATTGTCTAAAAGTATAAGTGGAGACTATTATGAAATATTAGAAATAAGTTTTAATGCTACTCAAGAAGAAATAAAAAAGGCATATCGAAGATTAGCTAAAAAATATCATCCTGACTTAAATTTAGATGACGATACAGAAGATATTATGAAAAGAATAAATGAAGCTTATGAAGTTTTATCAGATTTGGAAAAAAGAAAAGAATATGATTTAACTTTAAATAAGGATGTAAGTGCTAGTGCAAAAATTAAAAATGATAGTGCTTATAAAACATATACTAAGACTAGAGAAGAAAGCGAAAGTGATTTAGAAGATTGGTTAAAAGATTATTTAAATTCTAGGCGAAAATTAGAAAAGTTATATAAGAAATATATCAAAATTGAAATAAGTATAATTGCTTCAAAAGAAAGTTGTCTTCCACCTAATCCTTCCGAAGTCGTGGTAAGAGATCTATTATTACAAATGATTATGAAAGAAATAACTAATTTATCAGATAAAAATGGATTAAAACCAAATAAAAAATTATCGTTTTTACTGGCCGAGTTAGAACCTATATATAATGCGGAAGCAGGGCATAGAAAATCCTATACACCCATACCATTAGAAATTAGTATAATGAAAACTTTGCTTTTAACAGAACTTGCAAGTCTATTAAAAAAATATTCCGATAGCAATAATGAGTTTTATCAAGATTTTTTAAAATATATATTAAAGAAATATTTAGAAGTAGGTCAAACTATCGCAAATTATGGATGGCGACATTCATCATATAGTTTTAATACTTTTATAAAAGATACATTTGAAAAAATAATAGCTGATAATAAACAAGCCATAAAAGAGATATTAGGAGATATTCCTAAAAAATAAAATGACAAAATTGTAATTAAAAAAGTCACTCCGGTGTCACAATATTCTAATATAATGGAGTATGAAAGGAGAAATTGTATGGAAATTTTAAAGGTACAAAATTTAACTAAGACTTATAAATCAGGGAGTGTAGAAGTTAAAGCACTTAATAATGTAAGTTTTACAGTAGATAAGGGAGACTTTGTTGCAATAGTTGGAGCTAGTGGCTCAGGGAAGTCAACTTTACTGCATATTTTAGGCGGAGTGGATAGACCTACCAGTGGAAATGTTTATTTGAATGGGAAAGATGTTTATAAATTAAATGAAAATAATTTGGCAATTTTTAGAAGAAGAGAGGTTGGACTCATTTACCAATTTTATAACTTAATTCCGATATTAAATGTTAAAGAAAATATTACTTTACCAGTATTACTTGATAATAAGACGGTAGATACCAAATATTTAAATGAAATAATTCATACCTTAGGCTTAGAAGCAAGAGTTAGTCATTTGCCTAATGAGTTATCAGGAGGGCAACAACAAAGAGTTTCAATTGGGCGAGCTTTAATGAATCATCCCGCCTTACTTTTAGCCGATGAACCTACGGGAAATTTGGATTCGAAAGCTAGTAGTGAAATTATGGAACTTCTTAAAGTATCAAATGAAAAATATGGTCAAACAATTATAATGATTACCCATGATAAAAATTTAGCACTTAGTGCAAAAAGAATTATTACGATTAACGATGGAGTAATTGTTAGTGATGAACGTGTTGGTGATTAATTATGAATATATTAAATAAACTAACCGTTAAGCATCTTACTATGAATAAGAAAAGGACGCTTGTTACGATAATCGGAATTACTCTTTCGACAGCGTTAATGGTGGGGATTGGATTGCTGGTTTCTAGTATGCTTGTAACCGAAAGAAGTAATGCCGAGAAAAGTTTTGGCACTTACCATGCTTATTTTGAAAATTTAACGGCAGAAAATAAGAATATAGTTAGTAATAACTTAAATGTCAAAAAAAGTTATTTTTATGTACCTTTGGGATTTGCTAAATATGATAATACAGCTTTAAACAAACCTTATTTATATGTAGTCGGGGCAAATTTAGATTTTTTAAGTAAGTTAAAACTGGTGAATGGGACTTTACCTAATAATGATAATGAAATTGTAGTTAGTGAGGAATTTCTTAGTTATAGCAAGGCTTATAAATTAGGGGATATCATAAGTTTAGATATTGGAATTCGTGTAAGTGAAGGTGAAGAACTTTCTATTGCAGATAATAATTCTATTCCCTATTCTTGGACAGATGAAGAATATAAATTAAATGAAGAAATTAAAGTTACGGAAACTCGTAAATATAAAATAGTGGGTGTAGTAGAAAATACGCCATATGAGGCATATGATGCGGCAGGGATTATGGTATTTACGAAAAGTGAAAAAAGAAGAGATATTTATAATACGTTTGTGGAATACAAGAATCCTAGTAAAAGCTATGATGTTACGGCAGAAATTAAAAATAATTTAGGTTTAGGCGATAATGCGGTAGAACTTAATACAAATTTATTATATTATTATGGTGTTTCTGTTTATAATAATATTAATAGTACTATTTTGCCTTTAGTTTTAATTGCCCTTACGGTTATATCTGTAGGATGTATTATTGTAATTTATAATTCGTTTGCAATTTCAACGATGGAGCGAAAAAAGAGTTTTGGTCTTTATGCTTCAATTGGAACAACGCAAAAACAAATTAAACACACAGTATTATTTGAAGCTTTTATTGTGGGTACAATTGGAATAGTCTTAGGAATACTTGGAGGATTCTTAGGAATATATGTCGTTATTCAAATACTTAATCATTTACTTCACGATTCTTTAAGTTTGGAAATTATTTTTAGTCCCTCATTACTGTATATTTTAATACCACTTATATTTATGGTGATAGTAATATTATTGTCCGCTTATTTACCAGCTAAGCGTAGTAGTAAAGTTACACCAATTGAAGCAATAAGAGGCAATGATGATATAAAGATTTCTAAAAATTCTGTTAAAACACCAAAGCTTATTGGTAAACTCTTTGGCATTGAAGGTGTTATTGCTCATAAGAATATTAAGCGAAATAAGAAGAAATATCGCATAACAATTATATCTTTATTTATTAGTATTGTAATGTTTAATACCTTTACTTCATTTTTATCTTATTTCATAAATACAAGTAATTCTTTTGATTATTATGATTTTGATATTAGAGTTAATATTAAAGGGGAAGAGGCTAGTGTTCAAGAGGACTTAGCGATAATTGAAAAAAAATATAAAGCAAAGAAAAGTTTGGTTCTTATTAATCAAAGTATGGCTAGTGTTACAAATTTAAAAAAGGAAGATTTTACAAATAATTACCAAAACTTATATTTAAATGGTCAAGATATGGAAGGTGGAGAAATACCTTTTAATATTGTAGTTTTAAAAGATGAAGTATTTAAGAATTTAACAAATTCAGAGGCTATCATTATGAGTAATAAATACATTACAAGATATTTAGAAAACGAGCGAATTACTTATGATGTAGAGCTTTTTATGAAAGATAATTATCTTCTTAATTTTAGAGTAGATAATAAAGATATTAAAATCCAAGCAAGTGTTAGTAAAAATGTTATATATGGCCTTAAAAGTATGTTATATGAATCGGAACCAACAGTAATTATAAGTGAAACACTTTATAAAGAAAAATTTGGAATGAAAGATGATGTATATATGGCACTTATGATGGATACGAGTGATTATCGAAAGTTATATGATGATATTAATAATAAAGAGCTGAAATTAAATAATGAGGCTTATGTGTTTAGTCCAAAAGTAGATAATGCCAATACGGAGAATCTTATTTTAGCAGTTGAAATCTTATTTTATGGGTTTATTGCTTTAGTTACCTTAATTGGGGTTACCAGTGTCATTAATACTATTAATACAAATATTAATTTAAGGCGTAAAGAGTTTGCGATGCTTAGAAGTGTGGGACTAACTCCACGTGGATTTAATAAATTGTTATTTTTTGAAAGTTTATTTTTTGGACTTAAATCACTTATGTTTGGGCTTCCTGTTTCAATGGCAATAAATGTTTTAATTGCTTTAAGCGTAAATGGCGTAATGACAACAAGTGTAATTATTCCATGGCAAAGTTTTGGAATAAGTATTCTAGCAGTATTCTTAATCGTTTTATTAGCAATGAGTTATGCTTCGAAAAAAATAAAAAAAGAAAATATTTTAGAAGCTTTAAGAGAAGAAAATATTTAGAGCAGTGATGCTCTTTTCTTTTGGTTTTATCTTCATTTTTTAATGTTTTTGTGTTATGATGGTTAAGGTGAAAAATATGAAAAGCAACCAAGAGCGATGCTTATTAATAGTTAGAAAATTAGAACTTTTTTGTAAAAAATATAAAAGATGGCCTTATAATAGAGAAATACCAGCAAATAAAGGGGATAGAGATGCTAAAAATCTTTATAATAGTTTATTTCAAATTGGTTATTTAGGAGAATTAGAGTTTTTAGATTATACAATTAGAAATCAAAATGGCGAGCTTATAATTGATGTGATAGATAGATTATATGAGCAATATAATAAGAAAGCACAACTTAGTTTTTTGACACATAATATTTGTGATATTAAAAGATATTGCGGGATATATAAGGAATGGCCAGAAATTGTAGAAAACCCTATGACACATCAGGAAATTATGGCCACAAGATGTAGGACTTGGCTTGATAAAAGAGGTTTTAATTCCGGGGATAAAACAAGTTTTGAATTTCATAATTTACGAGATAAAAATGGAGTTTTGGTAATCGATTTTTTAACTCAACTATATGTAAAAATGCAAAATAGTTATTCAAGTGAAGAAGTATTAAAAATGGTTGATGCGATTGTTAATTTTTGTGATGAAGAACATAGATGGCTTAATAGCGATGGAAGCGATAACGAAAGAATTCTTGCCACTTGGCTCGAAGATGAAGATGGTTATTTAAAACATAAAGACGAATTATATACCAAAGGTTTATCTGTTAAGAATATTATAGAGCTATATCGCGGTATTTATAGTGAAGGACAAGATTTGGGTCGCTCTACTTTTCTATGTCAAGAAATAATTAGAAAAGGACATTATATGTTTCATAGTTTTCAATTATATAATGAGTTTCAAACTATTATTTTAGAGGAAATAAGAAAACAAAATTTAAAAATTTCTTTTAGAGATATAGCTTTTGACATAGCTTTACCATTAAAAGAAAGAATAAAAGTTTACCAAAGAAGATACACAGAATTCGTAGATAAGGGCGATGATGTTTTAGCTTCATTATATTATACTTTATATTTGCATTCTTTTATTAGAGATACTGTTTTAAGTGTTTTTCTAGTTCGTAAAAGATGCGAGTAAAATTTTCGGAAAAAGTAAAAAGCTGATTGTATTTTTATAATTTTGGTTTTATAATTAGCATAGAAATAAATATAGAGAGGATGAGTTTATGAAAAAGATTATTTATTTTCTAATGGCACTCATGCTAGTAGTGATGCCATCGACAGTAAATGCCGCAACAGCTAGTGGAGAGGAGGTAGATTTAAGTAAGCTTACATTAAAAGCTGATGTAACTAATAATGGGGAAATCAAACTTACTTTAAGTGGTGCAACCGCAGATAGTTATACGATTTATCGCCAAAATAGTAATGATGGAAGTAACTATAAACAAGTAGCAGAAATTAAGACGACTACTTATACAGATAAAGGATTAAAAACTGACGGACTATATTATTACTATGTTACAGCAAAAAAGAGTAATACAGAAAAAAATGTTTATATTAATAATGGTATTACTCCAATAAAGACTCTTGCAGCGCCAAAGTTTAGTATTAAGAAATCAAAAGTTGGTTACACATCTTTAGAATTTAATATTAAAGCAGTCGCAGGAGCAACTTCTTATGAAATATATGAAGTAGATGCAAGTGGTAAATATAATTTGATTACAACTGCAAGTTCTTATAATTTGAATGCTACAGCATATAACACATCTTATGGTAAACATACTTATGCGGTTAGAGCAAAATTATATAATGGTCTAAAAGATGTATATAGTGGTTATACAAAAGTAAATTATACGTATGCTCCAGAAGCACCAGTATTAAAAATTAATGCTATAAACTATGATAAAAATGAAATTGTTATTGCAGCACCTAAAACTTATAGTGGTAGTAGTGTAAATTATAGTGATAATATTAAAGTAGATATTTATCGTTCTATTGATAATAAAGAATGGACAAAAATTAAAACTGTTAAAGTAAGTTCTTATGCAGGAACAACTTATACAGATACAATTAAAGATGCAAAATTAGGAAAGAAATACTATTATAGAGCAGTTTTAAATTATGAAGGAACAAAGTCTGGTAATGGTAAGGCTGTTAATATTAAGTCAGCTTTAACAAAACCTACTTTTGAAATTTATAATAGTTATAACGATAAACAAACTATTGAAGTAACTAATACAGGTAAAAATGTTAAGTATGAAATTTACCAAGCTACTAAAAAAGATGGTAAATATACGAAGGTTTGTACAACTAAAAATGGTAAATGTGATGTAAAAGCAACTATGAATAAAAAGTATTTCTATAAAGTAAGAGCAATACTCGGTAGTACAAAATCTAAATATAGTGAGATTAAAAATCTTAAATTAGAAATGAAAAGTTTGATTGAAGAAAAAGAGCTTTTACTTGCTTCAACTTACAATAGATATACAGGTAAAACATCTTTAACTAAATATTATGGTGGTTATGTTTACTATAATAATTATGCTGAAGCTAAAATTAAAAAGGTTACTTTAACTAAAAAATCAGGTGGCAATATGTCTAAATTTGAAGTTAAAATTGATTATAAAGAAAAGAAAACTGATGCAAAGAAAACAATGCCAGTTTACTTGACTGTTTATAATTATGACCAAAGTAAAGCATATGTAGTAACACTAAATGAAAAATTTAGTAAAGGTACAAAGAAAAATACAACAAGTAAATATACAGTAAAAATACCTAAATGGGCAACATATTTTGAAATTAATTAAGAGTTGGGCTTTTAAGCCTAATTCTTATACTTAATAATAAAATAAAGAAAGGTCAAAAATTAATGAAAAAAATTATTTATTTTTTAGCCGTATTGTTTTTGGTAATGCCTATAAAAGTATGGGCCCAAGATGCAGATAAGATTACAGTAAACCCAGAAGTAACTGCTAATGGGGAAGTTACTGTTAGTTATAATGATGTTGGAGCATATCAATATATAATACGTCGGAGTGATAATGGTGGTACTTTTAAAGAAATAACTAAAGTTAGTACTTTAAAGTATGTCGATAAAAAATTAGATAAGAATAGTTCTTATGCTTATGAAGTAGAAGCTGTTAAAAAGGTAAATGGTCAAGATTATTATATTACTTCTTATAATTATAAAAATGTTTATCCTATTAAAACCATTGCCGCACCTAATTTTACAATAAAAAAATTAAAGAATTATACAAGAGGTTTAGAAATTAATATTACTAATTATGTAGCAGATTATTATTATGAATTATATGAAATTGAAGGTAATAATTATCGAAAAATTAATACCATGCATAGTAGTAAATATAATTTATCATATGTCGATTATGGAACGCATAAATATGCCCTTAGGATAAAGAAATATAATGGTAATAAAGATGTATATAGTGATTATAAAATTATTAGTTATACATATAAACCTGAGGCGCCAGGCATTACAATTAAAGCTTTAAATTATGATAAAAATAAATTGGTGATAAAAGCACCTAAAACTTATGATGGAAGTTCACTTCCAAGCGGTAAAAAAGCTAATGTAGATATTTATCGTTCTACTGATAATAAGAAATGGACAAAAATTAAAACACTTAAAAATATAAGTTTATATAGTGATGCAGAATATACAGATACAATTAAAGATGCAAAACTTGGCACTACTTATTATTATCGGTCAGTATTAGTGTATAATGGAGTTAAATCAGGCAATGGTGCATCTTCTAAAATTAAATCAACTTTAGCAGTGCCAACTTTTAATATTTATAATAGTGGTAATGATAATCAAACAATTGAAATAACTAATATGAGTAAAAATATTTCTTATGAAATTTATCAAGCAACAAAGAAAGATGGTAAATATAAAAAAGTTTGTACCACCAAGAAAAGTAAGTGTGTTGTAAAAGGAACATATGGTAAGAAATATTTTTATAAAGTAAGAGCAGTTTTAGATAAAACTAAATCAAAATATAGTAGTATTAAAAATTTAAAACTGGAAATTAAAAATATTGAAGAAGATATGACTTTTAGATTAACATCTCATTATAGTGCTTTCTATGATAAAAGTATTTTAAGTAAATATTATGGCGGGGCGATTTATTATAATGAATATGCTGATGCCGAAATAAAAAATGTTAAAATGACTAGAAAGTCAAGCTCTAAATATGAACTTAAAATAGATTATAAATATAAAAAGTCTGATGGTAAAAGAACTTTACCTTTGAGTGTGGTATTTTATAATTATGATTATAGTAAAGCTTACGTAGTAAATATTAATGAAAAGTTTACTAAAGGTACCAAGAAAAACGTAAGTAGTAAGTATACAGTAAAAGTGCCAAAATGGGCTATGTTTTACGATTTTGCATAAAGAAGTAGAGTAATCTACTTTTTTAAATGAATTTTTGTAAAATATATAAAAAGCTTTTGACAAATCAGTTATTTATGATATAATTAATTTAACAGATTTAAGTGGGCAGAAAAACCCGCTTTTATTATTAATTTTTAAGAGGTGATAAATTGATGGAAGAAACTTTAGAAAAGTTAAAAGTAGAAGCACAAAAAGCTTTAGCAGAAAAAGAAATAATTGTAGATAGTGTTAGCTATCAAAAAAATACTGCCAACTATAATGTTTTAGCAATAGTGTTAGACAAAGTAGGAGGGATTGATTTAGATACAGTTGTAGAAGCAACTAATATCATAAATCCAATTGTTGATTTATATGATTTAGGTGATGATTCATATATTTTAGATGTAGTTTCAAAAGAAAGAGGTGAAAAAAATGAATAGTGAAGAATTCATTAAAGCAGTTAAAAATATTGTAAAAGAAAAAGGAATAAGTGAGGATGTTGTTTTTGAAGGGATGGAGCAAGCTTTAGCAACAGCTTATAAGAAGAACTTTGATTCTAAAACTAATGTTAGAGTAGATATTAACCGTGAAACAGGAGAGATTAAAGTATTTTCATACCTAGTAGTAGTGGATGATGTTGATTTTGGTCATGAAGAAGAAGATGCAGAAGGTAATATTGTAAAAGTTGCTCCAGATATTAATATTGATGCTCAAATTATTTTGGAACAAGCAGAAGAATTAGTTCCAGGTATTAAAGTGGGCGAGACAATTGAAACAGAAGTTACACCAAAAGAATTTGGCCGGGTTGCAGCTTCCACAGCTAAACAAGTATTAACGCAAAAAATAAGAGAAGCAGAAAAAAATAGTATAATTGAAGAATTTCAAGATAAGCAAGATGAAATGTTACTTGGTTTAGTAGCCATGGAAGATGCTAGAAATTATTACATAGATTTTGGACGAACTAGAGGTATTTTACCTAAGAATGATATTATTCCTGGTGAAACAATTAAAATGGGTTCTAATATAAGAGTTTATGTAACTAAAATTGAAAATGGTAATAAAGGACCTTTAATTTTATTATCAAGAAAACATTATGGTTTTGTTAAAAGATTATTTGAACTTGAAGTTCCAGAATTCCAAGATGGCACCCTTATTATGCATTCATGCGTTAGAGAAGCTGGCATTAGAAGTAAAGTTGCAGTATCATCTACAAATGAGAGAATTGATGCAATTGGTACATGTATTGGTGAGAGAGGTTCAAGAATTGCAAGTGTTCTAAAGGAACTTAATGGTGAAAAAGTTGATGTGGTTTTATATAGTGAAAATCTTGAGGAATATATTAAGAATGCTTTAAGCCCAGCTAAAAATGCAATTATAAGTATTGTAGATCCTGTAAAAAAAGAAGCTTTAGCTGTAGTTTCTGATGATCAGTTATCACTTGCGATTGGTAAGGGTGGTAATAATATTAAACTTGCTAGTCGACTTACGAAATATAAGATTAATATAAAGACTATGAAAGAAATAAATGAAGAAGGAAATAAATAGTAAATGAGTTTAAGCTATTTACAATATACTAGAAGCCAAATAGCAGCAGGAACGAGAGGATGTTATCATGACTTTGCAGTTGCAAACTTTCGAGTGAGCACTGGTCATCAGCAATGGGAAGAATTTAACTATTGCTTGACGTGTCAAAAATTTATACCTAATTTTGATAAAGAATGGTCAAGAGCAATTATTATTCATATATATGATGCGGATACTGAAGAACAAATTCCTCCTCATTTAGAAAAATTAGAAGAAAGATTAAATAATTTATGCGAAAGTAACCCCGAAATGGATTGGAATCATGCAGGCTATATGTTATACTATTCAACATTTGATGAAGATGTAAAAAGACTATTAGAAAAGAAGTGATACTATGAAAACAAAAAAAATACCAATGCGTTCTTGCGTAGTAACTAAAGAAAAGTGTGAAAAAAGAGATTTGCTTAGAATTGTAAGAATGCCAGATGGAAAAGTTGTCGCAGATATTACTGGCAAAGTTAATGGACGCGGTGCTTACTTGAAAAAAGACAAAGAAGTAATAAATAAAGCAGAAAAGACTAAAATATTAGAGAGAATATTAGAAGTGGAAATAAATGCTAGTGTTTATGAAGAGGCAAGAAATCTTATAAAATAAAAGAAAGGAGTGAAAGTATGACTGTAAAAGAATATGCAAATGATGTAAATTTAAGTGTGGCAGAAATACTTAAAAAATGTAATGATTTAGGAATGGAAGTAAAAAGTGGAGAGGACTTTTTAACTGATGATGAGGTAATATCACTTGATAATGCGATTAACTTAATCGGGGTTGAAGATGATTCGTATGAGGAAGAAGAAACTATTGATGAAGTAGTAGATGAAATAGTAGAGTCAAGTAATATTACTAAAAATATAAATATTACAGATAAGAAACAAAAATTAAAAAAGAAAAATCAAGTTGAGGCTAAAGATTATTCAAAATTGCGGAAAGAAATGTATAAGCATAAGAATAAGCTTATGAAAAATAGCAAAGACGAAAATGTTATCCTTTTTAGAGAAGGAATGACAGTTGGAGAGCTTGCAGATAGCTTAAATATTAGTGGAACTGATATTATTAAGAAGCTTATGACTATGGGGATGATGATTTCTTTAAATAATGCGATTGATTTTGAAAATGCAGAAATTATTGCTTTAGAATATAATAAAACTCTTAAAAGAGAAGAAACGCAAGATGTTTCCAATTTTGAAGAATATGAAATTATTGATAATGCTGAGGATTTAGTAGCAAGACCTCCAATAGTAACGATAATGGGGCATGTTGACCATGGAAAAACAACTCTTTTAGATTATATTAGAAATTCACATGTAGTAGAAGGAGAATTTGGGGGAATTACGCAACATATAGGTGCTTATCAAATTAATAAAGATGGTAATAAAATAACATTTATTGATACTCCAGGACATGCTGCATTTACAGAAATGCGGGCTAGAGGAGCTAGTGTAACGGATATTGTTATTATTATTGTTGCGGCGGATGATGGAGTTATGCCTCAGACAAAAGAAGCGGTAGAGCATGCCTTGAGTGCCAAAGTACCTATTGTAGTAGCGGTTAATAAAATTGATAAACCTGATGCTAATCCTGATAGAATTATGACTGAAATGGCAGAAATTAATATTACACCTGAAGCTTGGGGTGGTAATGTGCCATTTATAAATATTTCAGCGAAAACTGGTGAAGGAATTGATACATTATTAGAAACAATTTTAACAATAAGTGAAATGTCAGAACTAAAAGCTAATCCTAGTCGTTATGCTGTAGGTTCGGTTATCGAATCGCGTCAAGATAAAAATATTGGTGGGGTAGCTAGTTTACTTATTTTAAATGGAACTTTACGTTTAGGTGATCCAATTGTAGTTGGGACAACTTTTGGTAAAATTAGAACTATGAAAAATGATTTAGGAGAGTCAATTGCAACTGCGGCTCCAGGAACACCAGTGGAAATTACAGGTTTAGGTGAAAATCCAAGTGCTGGTGATAAATTTATGGCTTTTGAAACAGAACATGAGGCAAAAGAAGTAGCAGCTAAAAGGTCTTTATATGCCAAAGATAAAAAATATAAAAAAGATGTTATTTCTTTAGATGATTTGTTTAATAAAATAAATGAAGGTCATAAAGAAATAAATGTTGTATTAAAAGCGGATGTAAGAGGTTCAGAAGAAGCTGTTAAAAATAGTTTGCTTAAAATAGATGTGGAAGGCGTTAAAATAAATGTAATTCGTTCAGGTATTGGAACTATTACGGAAAGTGATGTAGTTCTTGCTAATGCCTCTAATGCTATTATTATTGGATTTAATGTAAGTCCAACTAATACAACAAAAGAGATTGCTAAAGAATATAATGTAGATATAAGACTTTATACGATAATTTATAAATGTATTGAAGAAATTGAGCTAGCGATGAAAGGTATGCTTGACCCAGAATTTGAAGAAAAAATACTCGGTAGTGCTGAAATTAGAAAAATCTTTAAGTTTTCGAAAGTTGGAAATATTGCGGGAAGCTACGTAATAGAGGGCTTAGTGAAAAATAATTGTAGTGTACGTTTAATTCGTGATGGTGTGATTATATATGATGGCCACATTGCTTCTATACAAAGAGAAAAGACTAGTGTTAAAGAAGTTAAAAAAGGTTATGAATGTGGAATAACTTTAGATAATTATAGCGATATTAAAACAGGAGATATAATAGAGTGTTATGAAATGGTTGAGGTGGAACGTTAATGCCAAGTCATAAAATTGCGAAAATATCTTCTGATATGATGCGAGTAATTAGCGAAATTATATTTAGTGAAGCAAGAGATGATATATTAAAAACTATTACTATTACTGGAACTAAAGTTTCAAGTGACCTTAGTTATGCAAAGGTGTATTTTACCGCACTTAGCGATATGGATAAAAAAGAACTTGTAAAAGAAGTAAATGAAGCAAGTCCTTTTATTAGAGGTGAGGTAGCAAAAAGATTAGACCTTAGGCATACACCAGAATTAGAATTTGTTTATGATGATTCGATAGAATATGCTAACCGCATTGAAAAAATTATAGCGAGTATTCATGAAAATGACTAATGGTATAGTAGTTATTAATAAACCAACAGGTTATACATCACGTGATGTCGTAAATATTGTAGGTAAAACTTTAAAAACAAAAAAAGTTGGCCATACTGGAACTCTTGACCCTTTAGCTTCAGGAGTTCTTGTTATTTGTGTTGGAAGATATACAAAGCTTGTTGATATGTTAACTTGTATGGATAAAGAATATATAGCAGAGATTAAATTAGGAATAAAAACCGATACTTTGGATATAACTGGGGAAATTTTAGAAGAAAGTAATTTTAAAGTAAAAGAGCAAGATATCAAAAAAGTTTTTGAAAAATTTGTCGGAGAATATGAGATGGAAGTTCCTAAATATTCGGCAATAAAAGTTAATGGTAAAAAATTATATGAGTATGCTCGATGTAATCAAGAAGTAAAATTGCCAGTAAAAAAAGTTCATATATATGATTTAGAATTATTAGAATTTAACAATGATATTATTAAATTTCGAACGAAAGTCGAAAAAGGTACTTATATAAGGAGTTTAATTAGAGATATTTGTACTTCTTTAAATACTCTTGGCACTATGAATAGTTTAGTGAGAACAAAACAGGGGAATTTTACTATTGAAGAAGCTTATAATATTGATGATATTAAAAATAATAACTTTGAACTTAAAAGTATAAGAAATTTATTAGAAATAAAAGAATATGAATTAAATGATGGAGAATATTTTAAAGTTAAAAATGGCAATGAAATAAAAATCTCTTTAAATGATAAGTATGTTTTATTTTTGTATAAAGGAGTTGAGGTAGCCATTTATACTAAGATAGACGAAGTTTATAAAGTATATGTAATGCTTAGTATTAATGATGGTGTATTATGAATAATTTAAAGTTAGTTAAAGTAACAAGTGATGATAAAGAAGGAATTAAAGTAATGCTGGAAGAAATAAAGGAAGCGGATAAAGGAACGCTTTGGCAATATGCAGGAATGGCTTCTTTAGAGAAGTTTGCTGATTTTGATGCTTGGTTATTAAAAATTAATAATGAAAGTACAGGGAAAGATTTATTGCCTAATAGAGTTCCAGCATCCACCTATATTTTAAAAGATGAAAAAGAAAAAGTAGTAGGTATGTTTAATTTGAGACATGATTTAACAGAATATTTGTTGAATTATGGCGGACATATCGGCTATTCAATAAGACCTAGTGCGAGGCTTAAAGGTTATGGAACAGAAGGATTAAAACTGGGTTTAAAAGAAGCTAAAAATCTAGGAATTTCTAAAGTTTTAATAACTTGTAATATTAAAAATATGGGTAGTAGTAAAGTAATTGAAAATTGTGGGGGAGTTTTAGAAAATATAGTTACATGCCCTAAAGGTAATGTAATAAAAAGATACTGGATAAATATTTAATAATTATTAATAAGAATGTAAAAAGATATTATGATTTTAGACATATAACTATGCATAAAAAATTTAGTTATGTGTCGTTTTTTATTACAGATATAATTAAAATAAAAAAGACTTCGTAATGAAGTCTAGCGCCCATGAGAAATTAAATCAGGATTTTCCATGATGTTAGCAATAGCTTTTTCGGATAATTTAAGTGCGCCTAATCCATCAGGAGTGGCGGTATGTTCGATTATGCCAGCTTCACCTAATTTATCTGCCGCATCACATATTTGTTCCATTGTAATTTGATAGCCATGTATAGTGCAGTAACTGCCTACAACTAAAAATATGTCCGTCATATTAAATAGACGTTCCTTAAGGCTATAAATAGCACTTGTAATAACTTTTTCTACATTTGTCATAAAAATCTCCTATATTATATCATCAATATAACGTTTTAATTGATGAGCATCGCGACCAAAAATTATTTTAAGCTGGTTATCTATTTCAACTATACCTTTAGCACCAAGTTTTTCAATGGCATCTTTATTAACTAAACTGATGTTTTTTAAAATAACTTTAAATCTACTCATATTGCATTCTGCACTAACAATATTATCTTTACCGCCTAAGTAGCTTATAAGTTTGTTAGCTTCTATTCTAAAATCTTTTTTGGATAATTTTAAAACTATTAAATAAATAATAACTAAAACAATACCAATTATAATGTATTGTAACCATGTTTCCATTTTATCACCTAAATATATTATACTACATTTTAAATAGGAAAAAAACATTTTTTGTATAATAAAGCAAATAATCACCATAATAAAAACAAGGAATGGTGAAAATGAAAAAAATAATTATTTTTATAACTTGTTTATTTATGGCAGTAGGATGTGCTTGTACTAATGATAAGGCCGCGGATGCAGTAGAAAAATATCTTAATGATTATAAAGGGTTAACGGATAATGTCTTAGCTTCAATTGATGAATTAGTGGCTAAGGAAGATTTAAGTGATAAGCAAAAAGAAACTTATAAGGAAACTCTTAAAAGACAATATAAAGATATAATGTATACAATTGAAAATGAAGATTATGATGGTGATACAGCGAAGGTTACTGTTAAAATTACAGTTTATGATTTATATAAAGCTCAGAAAAATGCTAATTTATATTTAAATGAACATCAAGATGAATTTTTAGATAATGGTAGTTATAGTGCTAGTAAATATTTAGATTATAAGCTAGAAGAAATGAAAAAAATAAATGATACTATTTCTTATACAATTGTTATGAAAACTGTAAAAGTTGATGGTAAATGGCAAGTAGAACAACCAAGTGATGAAGTATTAGAAAAATTACACGGAGTTTATAATTATGACCAAGAATAAGTGAATAATCACTTGTTTTTTTTTTGACTCATTTAAAACTCGAATTATCCGAAGCTTTGTCGATATATGGCGAAAATATCTACTTTTGTATACCTGGAGTCAGTTTTTGCTTGCATTTTAAAAGTTTCCTTGCTATATTTAATGGGCGAGACGCAAATAGTCTTGCCACTTAATAGAAAAATAGGTGGTGGTCGCTATGAAGAAAAAGAATATTTTAATTCTTGTACTTTTAGTGATTATTATTTTACATATAATCTTAAATTAGATTAGATACCTTTAGGGGGTTTGGTAAAATAAAACATCATTCAAAAGAATGATGTTCCAAAGAACGGCAAGCACTATAAGTGTCTCGCTTAAATTAATGATAATATATTTTTGAGAAAATGTAAAGTTATTTTAAATATTTAGGATTATCAATTCTACCAATTAAGTAATCTGCGGATACATTATATTTTAAACATATAGTATATAAAAAGGGTGTAGCTATAAGAGTTCTACCACGTTCATAATTAGCAATTACACCTGGAGTAGTATTTAATTCTTTGGCTAATCTATTTTGAGTGATTTTCTGCTCTTTTCGAAAGGTTTTTAGTCTTTGCCCAGCTACTTTTAGATTTGTTTCTTTAGTTATATTAGAATATTCCTTTTCATTTGATAGGCTTAATATGTAATCTAGTGAGTTTTTAAAATAATTACAAAAATTTATTAAATGTTTAATAAGGATAATTGCATCTTTTGTTTCATAGTGGCTATAAGTGTATATGGATATGTTTAATACTTTAGCTATATCTTTTTGTAAGCTATTACTTTCGCTTCTTATTTCCTTCATTTTTTCGCCATAATTCATTTAATATCACCAGTATAATTTTCTCATAACTTAAACTTATAGTTTTTGAATTGCCAAAATAGAAATATTTTTTCTTTAGTTTTATTATAGTAGATATTATAATTTCAATATAAACCAAAAAATTCTAATATAATTGGCTAGCATATTTTGGAGGAATGTTTATGAAAATAGAGATATTGAAGAAAGATAATAAAAAGAAAATAGCAATAGGAATTATTGCAATTATATCCATAATATCCGTCTTAATATTTGCCAGAAGTTTTGTTAAGTATAAATTAACCCAGAGTATACCATTAGTAAATGGGACAATAAATTATACAGTACCCGATTTAAACATGATAGCAATATATCAATAAAATGAAAGTGGCAAGTAGACATCATACCAACAAGTGGTTATACATTTAGTAGTGAAAGTTATTGTGCAACACTAAAGGGTGATAGATTTTAAGAGAACGAAGCTATAGCAGTAAATTATAATATGGATACAAAAACAATATCAGTAGTATCAATAACAGAAAAAACAAGGTGTTATTTATATTTTGATGTTATAAGAGATACAGAGAAACCAGTAATAAATCTTCGTGTTGATGTTGCAATTACTGGCTCAGGAACAGGTACTGACCTATTTGTAGTAAATTAAAATTTAATATCTTGCTTTCGTAGCTTATCTTTCATATGTGGGCAAGGAAAGCTATTCTTTTATAGCTCATTATATAGCTTGAGATAGAATTAATTTCTATCTCTTTTGCTTTACGTAAATTAGATGATTATTAATTGTTCTTTATTTTGAAGTTTACTATAATATTATTAGGTAGAGTGTTATGAAGAAGTTAGTAGTATTAATATTAAGTATATTGTTGCTTTCGGGATGTAGTTTTAATTTTTCAAAATCAGATATTTTAGATAAGAAAGAATTTATTAATGATAATGAAGCTATTCTGAAAGTTCACTTTTTAGATGTAGGACAGGCTGATGCGATATTTATTGAACTTCCTAATAAGCAAGCGATGTTAATTGATGGAGCAGAAGCTAAAAATATTGAAGATATTATTTCTTATATTAAAAAACTTGGTTATGAGAAACTTCATTATGTGATTGGAACTCATCCGCATGCCGACCATATTGGAGGTTTAAGCCAAGTAATTAAAGCTTTTGATATAGGTAGCATTTATATGCCAAGAGTAGTGGCAACTAGTAAAACATATGAAAATCTATTAGAGACTATAAAGGATAAAGGTTTAAAAATTAAAACTGGTAAAGCTGGTGTGGAAGTAATTAATGATAATGACTTAAAAGGATTAATTGTTGCACCTAACAAAGATAAATATACAAGTTATAATAATTATTCGATAGTTTTAAAATTAACATATGGAAATATTAGTTATTTATTTACGGGTGATGCAGAAGAGACTAGCGAAAAAGAAATTAGAAGTGATGTTAAAGCGGATGTTTTAAAAGTGGGGCATCATGGCTCAGATACCAGCAGCAGCAAGAATTTTTTAGCTAAAGTTAGGCCTAAATATGCAGTGATAAGTGTGGGTGCCAATAATAAATATGGACATCCGAAAGAAGAAGTAATTGATAGAATTAAGAAATATACAAGTAATATATATCGTACTGATATAAATGGTAATATAGTGATTTCAAGTGATGGGGTTGCTATTTTAGTAGAAACGGAGAGATAAATTATGGAAGCAACACTTGATAGATTTGAGGGAGATTATGCTATTTTAGAATTAGATGTAGGGAAAATGATCGAAATTCCTAAAATATTAGTAGGAAATGCTAAAGAGGGTGATGTTATTAAAATTATCGTTGATAAAGAGGCAACTAAGAGGAGAAAAAAGAATATAGAGATGCTTGTAGATGACTTGTTTGAATGAATAATGTGTGCTATAATAGCGGTAATTTAAGGGGATATTATGGAAAATTATTATAAAATATATTTGGCGAAAAAAAATAAAGTTAAAGATTTAGAGACTTGGAGTGAAATGCTAGAAGAGCAAAAAAAAAGAGTTAGACCAAAAAATACTATTAGTCCAAACCGATTATAAAAGAATATATCATGAAATAATATCTTTAAAAGGTGAAGACGAGGAAGATAGAGTTTCGTCCGGTATGTTTTTGCTGAATATTATGCTTTTTTTAGTAATTGTTTTTATTGCTATCTGGAGTAAGAGCATAGGAATTTCTATTTTTAAAGTAATACTAGGAGCTATTTTGGCGGGTTTTGGAGCAACTGGTTTGAGTTATGGAATATTTAAAACAAAACAACAAAAAATTAAAGCTAGGGCTTTGGCTAATACAGTTTTAACTACTAAAAAGCAAGAAGAATTAAAAAGCATAGTAGAACGTAAAGAAGCTTTATTACAGGAATTAAAAAGTGTTTTAAGAAGAATAGATAGTATTAATTAGAGCGTTAATCTAGAAAATAGGGAAATAACTATTTTAGAGAGTCTTATTGATAGTTATTTAGCACCTTTTATGGTGGAACAAATAGATGATGCAATAATGCAGAATAATCACGATGCTACTATGGCTTTAGCGCGAATCGAAAAACATTTAAGTGATAACTAAGTGTTTTTTCTTTGCTCTTTTTTGAGATGCTCTGACATATATTTAAATGGGTGAAGCAATGTGAAAAAGATTTTAGTTCTAATTTTGTGTTTTATAATAGCACCTTTAAAAATATTTGCAATTAGTGCTGATAAAGCAGTAGTAATGGATTTAAATAGTGGGCGAGTATTATATAATATTAATGGTGATGAACCACGTCTTATTGCTTCCATCACAAAAATTATGACTTGTTTAGTTACAATTATGTATAGTGATTTAGATAAAACAGTAGTGGTAGATGAAGATGTTTTGGCGGCATATGGTTCTAGTATTTATTTAGAAGTAGGTGAAGAAATAAAACTTCGTGATTTGCTTTATGGCCTTATGCTTCGAAGCGGGAATGATGCGGCTGTAAGTATCGCCAATGCGGTTGCAGGTTCGATGGAAAACTTTGTGTATTTAATGAATGATTATGCCAAAACTATTGGCATGAAAAATACTAATTTTGTTAATGCTCATGGGCTTGATAATAATGGGGTTGGAAATAAATCAACTGCTTATGATATGGCTCTTTTAACAAAAATTGCTATGCAAAATGAAACTTTTAAAAAGATTTTTGGTACGAAGCATTATCAAGCAGAAAGTAATTTAAAAAAATACAATTGGGAATGTAAAAATAAACTTTATGATATGTATTCTTATACAACAGGAGGGAAAACTGGTTACACGGATGCGGCAAGACGTACTTTAGTTACAACTGCTAGTAAAGATAATAAAAATTTAGTTGTCGTAACGCTTAATGACCCGGATGATTTTAATGACCATATGAATTTATATGAAACTTATTTTGCTAAATATAATGCGATAATGGCAATTGATAAAAATAATTTTAAAATTAACGATAATTATTATAAAGATATAGATTTTTATGTAAGAAATGATTACTATGCGTTGGTTAAAAAAGAAGAAGAAAAAGATTTAAAACTTAATATAACATTATATAAATATGATAAAGTTTATGATGATATGAAAATCGGTGAAGTAAAAGTAATGCTTAAAGATACTTTGCTTCATACAGAAGCTATTTATGTGAAGAAAAGAATAAGTGAAATAAATAAACCAAAGGAAAGCTTGTGGGCTAAAATAATTAGGTGGTTTAAATCATGGTAAATGTTATTTGGGCGGCCCTAATACTTATTGCAATAATATATTCTTTGGTAACAGGTAATATTGATACGATTAATAATGGTATTTTAACTCATGCCTCTAGTGGAGTTAATTTAATTATGGAAATGATGCCATTAATTGTTTTGTGGACAGGTATCATGAAAATTGCGGAAGAGGCAGGGCTTTTAAAAATTTTTTCGCGGATTTTAAATCCTATATTAAGTAAATTATTTCCTAGTTTAGATAAAGATCATAAAGCTTTAGGTTATATTGCTAGTAATATTGCGGCTAATATGCTTGGACTTGGTTCTGCGGCAACACCATTTGGGTTAAAAGCAATGGAAGAACTGCAAAAAGATAATCCGAAAAAGGATACAGCAACGGAGGCCATGATTACTTTCTTAGTTTTAAATACAGGAGGAGTAACAATAATACCTACGACAGTAGTTGCCCTTAGAATGATGTATGGTAGTAAAAACCCGACCGAAATTATTGTAACAAGTATTTTAGCAACCATGGTATCTAGCGCTTCGGGCTTAATACTAGATTATTTTATGAGAAAGAAGAGGCGGCAATGAATATTGTATCAAAACTAATAATTCCTATATTTGTGTTATCTATTATTGTTTATGGTGTTAAAAAACAAGTAGGAGTTTATGATGCTTTCTTAAAGGGAGCTAAAGAAGGATTAGTAATGGTTTTTCATATTGCTCCGACTATAATTGCTATGGTTTTTGCCGTTAATATATTTTTAGATAGTAAATTTTTAGAGGGAGCTTTAGCATTTTTAAAACCTATATTTACGATGTGTAATATCGAATATGATATTTTACCAATGGCTATTTTAAGACCAATATCAGGAACAGCTTCACTTGCTATCATGAATGATATTTTTATTAATTTTGGTCCCGATAGTTTTATTGGACGTCTTGCCTCAACCTTACAAGGTTGCACAGATACTACAATATATGTTTTGGCCCTTTATTTTGGGAGTATTAAGGTTACCAAAACAAGATATTCGCTAGGAGTAGGCCTTTTTGCTGATATGATGGGCATTGTGGCCGCATTCATTATAACTACGATATTTTTTGGATGAAAAATTAGATACACAAGTATTTGATTTTTTTAATTTTGAAGACACGGTTTGACAAAAAAATTAAGTTAATTGTGATATAAATATCTTGGTGATATAATGAAACATAATTTGAAAATATTCTTTATTGCTTTATTAATAGGGATGGCGGTAGCCCTTATTTATGCTTATAAATTTGATAATACTATTACATCTTTAGCAATAGGCAATAAAGCAACCATTTTTTATGTAGGAGCTTACAATAATTTAGAAGAAGCTAATAAGAAAAAAAGCAGCTATAATTCGGCAATGATTTATAATGATAATGGTATTTATAAGGTTGTCATTGGCGTTTTTATAGAGCAGGAAAGTATAGAACTCATGCAAAGCTTTTTTAATGATGCAGGAATTACTTTTAATATGGATCAGATTAAGGTTAGTAGTGAATTTAAGAAGCTTAGTAGTTCTTATGAGCTACTACTTAAAACTAGTTCTAAAGATATGTATCAAAGTGTTAATAATTCGCTTCTAAAACTATTTAATGAATATAAAAATTAAAGTTTTTGCCATAATAAAAATAAGGGAAATGGTAATATGAAAAACAAAGTATTTATAATTAGTTTAATAATAATTTATTTACTCTTTTTAGGGAAAGATACTTTTTTTAAATATTATAATGATTTAAGTTCTTTAAATGCAGGTTTAGATAAAGTTAAAGAAAATTTTTATAAAAAGGAATATGAGAAAATTAATAAAATACTTGATTTAGAAGCTTTTAATTATGATATAGTTTATAGCAAAGTTATTTTTAGAGATATTTATAGTTTTTATGATGTTTTAACTATTTCCAAAGGAAGCAAAGATGGTTTAAAAAATGGTAATATTGTTTTAAATGAAAACGGTGTATTAGGTATTATTAAAAAAGTGGAAGATAATTATAGTGAAGTAAGTTTACTTACTAATCCAGATGTTAATATTTCGGTAAAAATTAATGATAATTATGGAATGTTGGAAGGAAAAGATAAAAAGGTAATTGTTAAAAATATTAAAGATGAGGGTATAATAGAAGGAGCTATGGTTGTAACCTCAGGCCTAACGGATATTCCCGAGGGTTTAGAAATAGGAAAAGTTAAAAATATCAAAAAAGATAATTTAGATTTGGAGTATATTTTGGAAATTGAACCATCTATAAATATAAAGCATCTTAATTATGTGGGAGTAGTAAAATCATGATTTTTTTAGGACTTGATTTTATAATGTCTTTTTTTAGTTTTAGTCCAACTTATTTCGTGCTCTTAAATATGGTTTTAACCCCCAAAAAGAATTGGGGAGCGATAATAATTTTAGGACTTATTTTAGACCTAATTGTTTTTCAAAGTTTTTTTCTTAATACTTTAATTTTAATAATAGTTTTTATTATTTATAAAATAAGTCATATAACAAAGCTTAATCTTTTTAATTATTTACTTTCTCTCACAATTATTTATTTTATGTATGTGGGAATTCTCGGATTAATTAAGCATTATAGTATTATTTATATCATAAACTTTAGTTTTAAAAATTATGGAATTAATGTCCTTTTTTATCTCTTATGTTATAAATTAGTGGAAAAAGACATATTATTAGCTAGGTGATAATTTAATGAATACCTTAGAAGATATTATTAGGAAAAATAAAATAAAAAGGCGAAAATATATTAATAATGGCCAAAGTAATAAAGAAGAATTAAGCCCCAAACTTAAGTATATAAAAGGCCTTATTTCGAGATTTTTAATTAGTGTAATTTTGGTGATGGTAAGTGTGATATATATAAATGGAAGTAGTAAAAATAGAGAACTTTATAAGAAGTATATAATGGAAAATTCCCTTGAATTTACTAAAATAGACAATTGGTATCAGAGCTTATTTGGCAAGATTGATTTATTAAATAAAAGTAGTGATACGCCAGTATTTAAAGATAATATTAAATACTCTAATATAGAATACAGTGATAATCATACCAAAATGACGGTAGGAGAAGGAAGTAGTATTAAAACAATAACTAGTGGAATTGTGGTTTTTATCGGGAATAAAGAAAATCTTGGAAATACTGTAATTGTTCAAGGAAAAGATGGCGTGGATATTTGGTATTCTAATTTAACAGATACAGATATTTCCGTTTATGATTATGTAGAAGCAGGAAGTATTTTAGGAATTAGTAATAGTAATGAAATATATCTTACTATTAGTAAAGATGGTAAATTTATTAGCTATGAAGAATATCAGAAGCTTATTTAAAATTAATATCGCTACTTATTTTTTAATTGTATCTTTTTTGGTAACAGGATTAATTAAAAATATTATTTTTATTTATTTAATTGTAGTGGTTCATGAGCTTGGTCATATCATAATGCTAAAATATTTTAAAAAAAAGATTATTCGGGTTGATATTTATCCTATGGGAGGGGTTACAACAGTTGATAAAAGGGTTAATACGCCGATAAAAGAGGAAGTTATTGTTGCTATATCAGGAGTAGTATTTCAGCTTATTTTAGGTCTAATTTTTATAATTATTTTTAAATTGGGCTTTATATCACGCTCGTCTATCACTCTTTTTGCAAACTATAATAAAACAATTATGATGTTTAATTTGCTGCCAATAGTTCCTTTAGATGGATATATTATTATGCGAAATGTAATAGAAAAATTTTGTCCTTTCAAAAAATCATTTTTCTTAAGCTTTTTTATTAGTGGGGTTTTTATGATACTCTTTGGAACCTTTAGAGACTTTTTTTCACTTAATAATTATTTGGTTATTAGTTTTTTAATATATAAAATGGTTGTGGTTTTAAAAGATTTTAAATTAGAATTATGGAAGTTTCAATTAGAAAGATATTTATTTGATATAAAATATAAAAAAATTAAAAATGAAAAAGAAGTAAATTTAAATTTGCTTAAAAAGGATACATATCATTTTTTTAAAAATAAAGATACTTATGTGGGAGAAAGGAAAATTTTAGAACAAAAGTTTCACCAGAATCGTTATTGACTATTTGGTGGGAATAAGCTATAATAGCCTTAATGAAGCGAGGAGAGTTACAATGGAACTTAAACTTAGACAATTATCACTTAATTTATATAATCAAGAAGACCGTTTTCCCGGAAGCGCTTATACGCATTTTAATGCGGCTGCGACTCAATTAGAAGATTTAATACAACTACAAACTGGGCTGTTAACAGATGATGTATATTTACAAACGGTACTCACTTTTTATGAAGTAGTAGGAGAAGAAAAAAGAGTAGATAGAAATGAGTTATTAAAAGCATCTAAAGAAACTTTAACGCCAGAGAGGATTGCCGAAGATATAATAAGTTATATTAGAATGCTCCAAACTATGGGCTTAAATATAAAAGCAATGATTAATGCTCGAACTCAACAAATACAACAGGAAATGAGTGTCTTAAAAGGAATGAACTCAAATATAAATGGTACTTTAAGTTCTTTACAAAATAATAGTGGAATGGGAAGATAAATAGTTAATAGCTAGAGGTGATACGATGGAATTTAAGCTAAAAGAAATAGCTCTTGATTCTAATTTAATGCGTGCGGATGAAACACAAAATGCCATTGCTGCTTATGAAAAAATGCGTCGTGATTTAGATAAGTTAAAAAGATTAGCTAGTCCCGATTTAAAAGATGAAGAGTTTTTACAAATATTGGGCGAATTTTATACTTGGGATAAAGATACGTCAAAAGAATTTGCTCAAACGATTTCAGGAGCTACATCAAAAGAGCAAGAGTTTGTTCTTAGTGCTCCGGCTTTTTCAGGGAAAATGTTTAGTGAAGCAGAAGTTCCCAAACAAGTTTTTACATGGTCTTCATTTAAAGAATATATGAAAAGCAATAATGTTGTCTTATGGGATTTAGATAACTTTGGAACGCCAGAAATTAGTACACCAAAGATAAATATTGAGCCATCTGAGTTTACTGAAGTTTTTCATTTATTAATAGGGCAGATGCTTCCAGATAAGTTTGCTGATTTAAAATTATATGGAGATAGAGCATTAGAGGGGCTAAAACAAGTTTTTACTCCCGAAAAAAGAACGCAAGATATAATTCATTATGTGCATATGCTACGAGCTGTTGGAAAAACAGTTAATATAATAGTAGGAGCGAATTTAGACATTTTGATTTCACAAGCGGAGTCGCTTGCTTGGAATGGTAAAGATATAGAGGCTAGTCTAAGTGAACTTGAAAGTAGCATAACAAGAATCTAAAAAAATATCTTATTTGAAAATTAGAAGTTAGTTAGCTTCTTTTTTTTCTAATTTGAAAATATTTGCATATAATGTAAAAGAATTATGTTTGACTTTTGGTTTTGCTTGTGATATAGTTGTTTTCTGTGCGTAAAAATAGAAAGAGGGAAAATAGAAATGGAATTAAAATTTAAAAAAATAAAAAGTTATAAAACAAGTAAAGATAATGCTGATGTTTATTTTGATGCAGCTCTTAAAAGTATTAAGGAAATGACGAAGTTATATAATATACCTCATTTAAAGGATGCTGCGTTAGTTGATGCCGCAAGTAGTTATTATGAACTTAAATTAGATGGAGCTGATTATACAGTTTTAGCTGGTATGGCCCTTAAAAGCCAAGATTTAGAAACTAAAAGATTAAACACGAGTATAAATGCTAGAGTTGATGAGGAAAACGTAAATTTAGATGCTGTAGTTTATGCAAAACAAGGCTCTGCGATGCAACAAAATAAAATCTATAGTAAGGAAGAATTACAAAGTTTAGTTGCAAATGGAGATATAGTAATAGCTTATTTGGCTGCAAATACTGGGCCAATTAGAGCATTTGCAGTGCCAGGAAATTTGGAAGAAATTAAAGATCTAAGTCCAATCAATGGAATTAGTTTAAATAATTTAGGAATTTATCAAAGATTTTTAGTGACTAGTATTAAAAGACAATTATCACTTGAGCGAATTAGCAAAGATGTAGATACTGCTTTAAGCCAAGTTAGAGGCGATTTAACGGATTATAGAGCATTACTCCAAGACAAAATGAATTTTCTAGCGAGTTATTATAATGACACAGCAATAGAAGCTATGGTACTTAGAGATTATGACTTAGCTTTAGGGCAAGCAATGGGTGGTGGCTATTATTATCAAAGTAGTGTATTTACATCGGAAGACTGTGATTATGGTGTAACACCTAGCACGAGATAGAAAAATGAAAGAAAAGCTTTACAAATAAAGATAAATTTGTTAAAATTAACGTTAGCGAAACACATTTTGTATTCGTAAAAAACCACACTAAAATGGTTCTAAAACTTAACTGTTACCATAAGGGTGCGTCTTAGAAGAAGGAGGAATGAATATGAAAGCAGTATTTGAGACTGGCGGAAAACAATACTACGTAAGTGAAAATGATGTTATTTATGTAGAAAAGTTACCAAATGAAGTTGGAAGTGAAGTCACTTTTACAAATGTTTTAGCAGTTGGTAATAAAATTGGTACTCCATATGTAGATGGTGCAAGTGTTGTTTGTTTAGTTGAAAAACAAGGAAGACAAAAGAAGATTAAAGTTTTCAAATATAGACCGAAGAAGAAATATCGTAAAACTCAAGGTCATAGACAACCTTATACTAAATTAGTTGTTAAGAAAATTAGTTAATGATAAAAGTATATGTTAAAGATAAAACAATTTTGATTGTTGGTCATGCCGGTTTTGATAAATATGGCAAAGATATTGTTTGTGCGGGAGCATCAGGTATTGTTATTACAAGTATAAATGCTGCCCTTAGATTAGAAGATAATTCTTTAATTTATAAGGAAGAGGATAATAAACTTACAATTGAAATTAAAACCAATAATAAAAATGTTTTATTAGTAATGGAAAATATGGTAGAGATGTTAAAAGAACTCTCATTAACTTATAAAAAAAATATTAAAATAATAGAAGAGGAGGAACGATGATGAGTTTTATGAAATTAAATATCCAGTTATTTGCTCACGTTAAAGCCCAAGGTTCAACTAGAAATGGTCGTGACTCAAGAGGTCGCAGATTAGGAGCGAAAGCTAGTGATGGCGAAGTTGTAACAGCAGGTTCTATTTTATATCGTCAAAGAGGTACAAAAATTTATCCGGGAACAAATGTAGGAATGGGTAAAGATCATACTTTATTTGCTAAAATTGATGGTGTTGTTCGATTTGAAAGATTAGGTAGAGATAAAAAGAAAGTTAGCGTTTACGAGAAATAGTAAATGCTTTTTTAGTTTTCATTTTTGATAGATTATAATTGTAAAATTTGATTAGTATTTTTAAAATTTACTAATAGCAAATGTTTTTGCCTATGTAGTTATTTCATATTTATATGAGTAATTTCTACTAAAACTTTATGTATAGGCAAGCTGGATATCTCTTTCATCCAAGTCATTATAGTATGCGAAAGAATTCTTTCTTTCGTTTTTTTGCGTTTTATGATACAATTAGTTTGGAGTTGATTGTTATGCGATATAATGTTGTTAAAGATGCAGATGTCATAATTAGTAAAAGTTCTTATTTAGTTAAAAATCCTACTAATTATAAAAATAAATGGCATGATTTTTTTGGCAATAAAAATCCTATTCATCTTGAACTTGGTATGGGTAGAGGAGATTTTATTGTTAATATGGCAAAGAAATACCCCAATATTAATTTTGTGGGATTAGAACTTTATGCTTCCCAGATGGTTAAGGCTGTTGACAGACTTGCGAGAGAAAATCTATCTAATTTAAAATTAATTAATGCTGATGCAAGAGAACTTGATAAAATATTTGGGAAAGAAATACATACGATATATCTTACTTTTTCTGAGCCATGGCCTAAAAAGCAAGATGAGAAAAAAAGATTTACTCATGAGTCTTATTTGCGACTTTATGATAAAATCTTTAAAAGAGATAAACATATTGTTTTAAAGACAGATAATAAAGGATTATTTGCTTATTCATTAGAGAGTTTATCACAATATTGGTATTCTTTTGAGAGAGTAAGCTTAGATTTACATAATAATGAAATTCCTATACCAAATATTATGACAGACTTTGAAAGGAAATATTTTGAGGAAGGTCGACCTATTTATTACGTGGATGCTTGGTTTAGAAATTAAATAAATGATACTGCTGTTTTATATCTTGAATATGAAATGAGAGTAGTATCTTTTTATTTGCTTTGAAAAACGCGAATTATACGAAGTTTTGTCGACTTATGGCGAAAATATCTATTTTTGTATACCTGAGGTTAGTTCTTGCTTGCTTTTTGAAAGTTTCCCTGTTATATTTAGTGGGCGAGATGCAAGTGCTGGTATTTGCCACCAAATCAGAAAATGAGGAGGTGGTCATGGTGAAGAAGAAAAATTTTCTAATCGCTTCATTAATCGTGATAATTGTCCTATTAATTATCTTTAAGTAATTCAGGGGGTAGTGACATCGGGCATGAAAAAATGCCAACCCATAAGGGATGGCACATGTCAATTACTTTGGCAAGTGCTTTGTACAAGCATCTCGCTTAAATTAATGATAATATATTTTGAGCGTTTTGTAAAGAGCTTTTACTGTTTTAAATATCTGATAGATATCTACTATGCTTAAGATTATATTTGATTTCAAATATTAATTTGGGCTTTAAACTTGCTAAATTATAAGAAGTAATATATAATTAAAACATATAGTAGGTGAAGAAATGAAAAAGGGTTTTGCACTTTTAGAAACTATTATTGCTATTACTTTTTTAGCTGTGTCATTATTAATGCTATATGGCACATTTACAACGATGGTTAGTAACAGCCGAAGAAACGTTTATTATGATAATGTGAGTGATATATATAAAGTTTATTATTTAAAAGAATATTTATTCGCAAATGGTTTTAGTGAAGTAATAGACAATCAAGACATTAAACAAGTTAAGTGTGAAGATTTAAAAATAGCGAGTTGTGCTAAACTTTTTAAGACTTTAAAAGTAAATAATTTATATATAACAAAATATGATTTAAAAAATATTGATACTTCAAAATATAATAAAAGTTTTAATGATTATATAAATACTTTAAGTAATAAAGGTGAGTTTAAATATCGTCTTATTTTCGAATTTGATAATAATATATATGCTAATATAGGACTAGGGGAGTGATAAGATGAGCAATAGAGGAATAACTATCTTAGAACTATTAGTAAGTATTGTTTTAGTAGGAATAGTATCTTTACTTCTTCTAAGAGTGGTATTTGTTTTAGATAATATAAATAATAATGATGATTATGCTAGTAAAGATGAAATAGAAAGAGCGGAAATTATTAAAAGTATAGAAAGCGACTTTTTAAAATTAAAATTACAGGGGATTAAGATAAATAAAAAAGGGAACGAGACAGTCATAAATTTTAGTTTTCAAGACGAGGAAAGAGAATTAGTTGTAAGTGCAAATGAAATTAAATATGCAGGAATAATACATAAGCTAAATAGTAAAAATGCTTCTTATAGTTTATGCCCGAAATATGAATTTTTAGAAATAGACACTAATTATTATTTAGTTAGTCTTACAATACCAGTTTTAATTAAAGGCGAGAATACCAAAGAATTTGATGATATCATTTTAACTTATTTAAATTTAAAAAGTGAGAATTTAAGTTATCCAAGTAATTACAGTTGTTAGATTAGAGTTATTAAAATAACACTTATAATTACCTGCATAATACGTCCTTTTAAAAAATATTGGTAATCAATTTCTGTATCTTCTAAAATAGATTTTATTTGTGTATTAATACTTAAACCACCAAAAGAAATGGTAGCAATCGCTATGATTTCTTTTATTTTAGTTATTGCTTGAAAGTTTGCTAAAGCTTTAAGACCATTTGTAATTTCTAAAAAACTAGATAAGGTTAATTTAATAGTAAAATTTGTGTTGAAAAGATTTGTTAAAATATAAGACAAAAGCATATAAAAAACAATAGTTCCAAGAACCATTAAAAGAGTTGTAATACTCCTATTAATACTTTTAATTAAAGTAGTACTAATATTTTTATGGTTATTTTTTTCTAAGGCTAGATTAGTGATAGAAGGAGAATTTTTACGTAATAAAATTCCGATAATAATATTGCTTAGATAGTGAATGATAATAATTTTAAAAGTTATAAAAGAGGAAAAAATTGGTGACAACATCAAGAGTAAAAATAAAGGATTAGAAAAATAAGTAAAAGCTAAATAGTGTGAAGCTTCTTTAGGACTTAATTTTTTTTCCGCAACTAAATTTTTTAAGATGTAAGCATTAGATGGCGTGCCACTAATTAAGCTCATGATAAATACATAAGCACATAAGCCACTAGTTTTAAAAACTCTTTTAAATAGTTTATTAAATGTGCAGTAAAAATAATAAGGAAATCCTAAATTTATTAATAAATCATTTAGAATAAACATAGGAAACAAAGAAACAAAAACTTTAGTAAAAAAAAGATTAATAGCTTCTAATATAATTTTTGCAACTTCTAAATTATGGCTAAAAATAAAAATGATACTTACAATACATAGTAAACAATATATAAATTCAAATATTTTTTCTTTCATAAATGCCTCATTATCTGATATAATTAACTAGGTGATTAATATGTTTACTAAAATATATGGCAAAATAAAAGAATTTATTATGGAAAATTATCGTTCTTTAATAGCATTATTAATTATTTTTTTATTTTTTACAATTGAGCTTCCATATTCTATTTATACACCTGGGGGAGCTGTGAATTTAAATGAGAGAATAGTGATAGAAAAAGGGTTTCAAACAGAAGGTTCTTTTAATATGGCCTATGTTTCAATGGTCAAAGGTTCAATTCCCTTTCTTTTAATATCGAAAATTATTCCTGATTGGGATATTGTTAAAAAAGATGAGTTAACAATTGATGGTGAGACAACTAATGAGATGGTTGCAAGAGAAAGATTATATTTAAAAGAATCTATGGATGCAGCGGTTATTAATGCATATAAAAATGCTGGTAAGCTTATTAATATAACCGGCACGGATAACAACGTTAGCTATATTACTAATGATGCAAAAACTGATTTATTAGTGGGGGATATTATTATAAGTGTAAATGATACACCAATTAGTTCTTTAGAAGATTTAAAAAAAGTTGTAAGTGTTTTAAGAGAAAACGAAAAAGTTAAACTTAAGATAAAACGGGATAATAAGGAAAAAGAAGCTTATGCGACAACTTTTAAAACGGAAGATGGTATGAAAATTGGAGTTAGCATTATAAATACATATCAATATGAAGTAAGTCCAGCGGTTGATATTAAATCAAAAGCTAGTGAAATGGGTTCTAGTGGTGGTTTAATGATGAGTCTTACTATTTATAATAAACTAGTAAAAGAAGATATTACCAAAGGCAAAAAAATAATTGGAACAGGAACGATTGACGCTTATGGTAATGTTGGCGAAATAGGTGGAGTTAAATATAAACTTATTGGAGCCGTTAAAAATAAAGCCGAAGTGTTTTTATGTCCTGAAGAAAATTTTAAAGAAGCAATGGCTATTAAAAAAGAACGAAATTATGATATCAATATAATTAGTGTTAAAACTTTTCAAGAAGCTTTAGAAAAATTAAAAAAAATATAGGTATAGAGGTATAATTATGGCAGTTAAAATAACTTATTTTGTGCACGGAACGACAACAGATAATTTAGAGCATAAGTCAACAGGATGGTTACCGGGAGAATTATCAGAAAAGGGAATAAAGCAAAGTATAACTTTAAAAGAACAAACAGATATCAATAAATTTGATGTGTTATTTTGCTCAGATTTAAAAAGAGCAATAGATTCGGCCGAATATACTTTTGGTGGTATTAAAAATATAATTGCCGATAAAAGATTAAGAGAATGTAATTACGGAGATTTTAACGGTAAGGATAGTAAGCTAGTAGTATATGAAGAATATATTACTAAAAAGTTTCCGAATGGTGAGTCTATGCTTGACGTTGAAAAAAGAATTAGAGATTTTTGTAATAATCTTTTAGAGAACTTTAATGGCATGCATGTTGCCATTGTTGCACATAAAGCTCCGCAATTAGCTTTGCAAGTTATTACAGAAGGTAAAACTTGGGATGAAGTAATATTAAATGATTGGCGAAAAACAAAAGCTTGGAAGCCAGGTTGGGATTATGTAATTAAAAATTTAAAAGATTAAGAATAAATATTTTAATATAAATAACTTTGTTTAAAAATAATTTGAATTTGCGAAATATGTAGCTATAATTTAACTACATATTTTTTATTGTTGGACTTTAAAAGTCCTTATTTAGATATTTAAAAATTTGCATATAAAAAACCCTTTATTTAAGGGTAGCATACAAGTTGGTGCACCTGGAGGGACTTGAACCCCCATGGAATTAACCGCTAGATCCTAAGTCTAGTGCGTCTACCAATTCCGCCACAAGTGCAAATATAATGGTGGACCTCGTAGGACTCGAACCTACGACCGCCCGGTTATGAGCCGGATGCTCTAACCAACTGAGCTAGAGGTCCATTGCTTATTAATAATATCATAATATTATATGAGTTTCAAGCTTATTTTTTGAAAAAGTTATTTTTTAAATCTTTTGTTAATTAAAATAGTAAACACTCGTTTTAATGATATTAGAG
>CAOKNI010000002.1 GCA_948470005.1 uncultured Mycoplasmatota bacterium | reverse complement strand
TATACGACTTGAATCACTTTTTTTGTACTAAAACGTTTCACATCAATTGTAACATAACATGAGGATGAAAATTTTAATTATAATTTTCTTTAAAATATTTATTATATGTGGTATCATAAAAATAGGTGAGTTATATGTCTAAATTTGTTACATTTGTTTTTGATAACCATAATATCCAAGATTTTAGAGTAAAAGATTTTACTTTAGAAAATGTTCAAGGGTTAAAAGTATATAATAGTAATTGGTTTCAAATGAGTTTTACGAATGGTACCAAAGTAGTTAAAAATATTTATAGAGGTAAAAAGGTAAGTTATGAATTGGTTAGACAATTAGTTGGAAATAATTTAAAGTATGAAGACTTATTATTTTCAATGGATTTAAATTGTAGAAATGCATTTAGTGCGCTTAATTTAAATATTCATGATTTTGAAGAATATAAGAAGAAATTAGAGGATTTTAAGAAAGAATATTATAAAACTCATTTTTGTTTATTTACGTTGCCTGATAGATTTTCTGCTAATGCTTTAATGGATGATAATTCTATTACAATTGAAGAATTTGATAATAATGTTAAATTAAATTATAGTGAAAATTTGAAAGCAATCGGACAAAATGCAGTGGTTGGAGAAGATTATATTAAAGAGCATAAGTTTTTGTTGGAACTGTTTAATAATTATTTTATTATGTTAATAAAATCTTGTAGGTCTTTACCACCACAACATCAAAATACTGTGTTTGATACAATTTATTTTCATTTTGAAAACTTTGAAAATTTAATGGATAGAGAAGATGTTAATTTCTTTTTAGATATTTGTGATTATACTTATGGATATTCTAATTCAAATAGTGAATTATTCAATAATTATAGAAAATATATTAATAAAAAATATGATGAATTAGAAAATGGAACAGGAATTAGTCTAGAATAATTTATACTAATTAGTCAATATATATTTTTGTATTTTAATGTTCTTTCAAATTATATTTTAAGATAAAATTTGCAAATTTACATCAAAAAATAAAAACAATATTAAATGATACATAGAAAACAGAACTCAATTAGCAAATTGATTATTAAGTAATGATAATTTAAAATAGAATATTAGATTTTTGTATCCAATATAATTGCTGTCATTTGATAACAACCGATGAAGTGATATATGCTGGTGGTGCAGTAGGAGTGAAGAATATCGCATTTTACTTATCCGGTGTTAATTTCTGGACTTTGTCTCCAATTTACTTCGTCTCCACTGAGGTAGTGTTATGTGTGCAATCGTACGGCAATCTTTCCAACAGCAGTGTGATCAACCAGACTGGTGTTCGACCAGTAATAAATCTCCGTGCTGATGTTGCAATTACTGGTTCAGGAACGGGTGATGACCCATTTGTGGTGAATTAAAATTATTGCAAATATAAATAAATTATGATAAACTGAGTTTGTAGAGTGTTGGACTAACAATCTACTTCATATTGAAATAGATGTTAACTGTACTGTTATCCTTCGCGTAAACTTGAATAATAGTACTAGTTGATGTCTTATTTTTTGCTTTAAAAAGCTCAAAACAGAAGCTAAAATTGCTTTTAACTTATCTTTCATAACATTCCTTTTTCCAACCCCCTGCAATAGGTAGTTTGTGGGGAGGTAATATGTCAAGAAAGAGACTTCAGCCCTAATACTCTGATTAATTATTCTAAATAAAAGTATTTTAAAAGTAAAGAAAAAGCGTTCGTCAAAATTCGGCAATGCTTTTTTAAATTCTGGAACTTAAACTGACAAAAAATTTAAATCTTTTAAGATATAATAACGATGGTGATTAACATGGTAATATATTTGGATTTAGTTTTTATTATTAATTTTATCTTAGATTTATTATTATTACTTACTGTTAATGTAGCTTTAAAAAGATATAGTAAAATATATAAATTATTCTTAGGAGCTTTATTTGGAAGTGTTTCTTTAATAAGTCTTTTTATTCCAATAAACAGTATTATGTTAAGCTTACTTAAAATAGTTATGGGTATTGTTATGTCGCTAATTGCTTTTGGGTATAAAAATATTAAGTATACAGTTTATAATGTTTTATATTTATTTATGACAAGTATTATTTTGGGCGGATTTCTTTACTATATGAAGGTAGAATTTAGCTATAAGAATAAGGGCTTAGTTTTTTATTATAATGGTCTTGCAATAAACTATATATTTTTATTAATCGTTTCACCATTAATTTTGTATGTTTTTATTAAGAGCTTAAAGGTTTTAAAAGAAGTTAAGAATTATTATTATAAAGTTAATATTGTATTTGCTAATAATTTTAATTTGGTAATAACAGGTTTTTTAGATACCGGAAATAAGCTTAGAGATCCTGTTACTAATAAGCCAATTATTCTTATAAATAAAAAATTAATTAAAGGAAAGTATAATATAAGGAGTCCGATGTATGTACCATTTAATAGTTTAAATAATCATAGTTTATTAGAGTGTGTTAAGCCAAAAAAAATACTCATAAATAATAAGGAACTTGATAATTATTTAATTGGCTTTAGTGAAATCTCTTTTAAATTAAATGGCATAGAATGTTTGTTAAATTATAAAATATTGGAGGATAAAAATGTTTAAGAGAATACTTGCTTGGTTAAAAGTTAAATATAATGAATGTTTTTTTGTGGGAGCAACAGATAAATTGCCACCACCTTTAGAAGAAGGTGAAGAGCGAGATGCAATTATTAAAGCGGGGAAGGGAAATATTGAAGCTAAAAATAAGTTAATTGAGCATAACCTACGTTTAGTGGTGTTCTTGGCTAAGAAATATGAGAACACTGGCTATGATGTTGAAGATTTAGTTAGTATTGGTTCTATCGGGCTTATTAAAGGAATAAATACTTATAAATTAGATAAGAATATTAAACTTGCTACTTATGCTTCTCGTTGTATATCAAATGAGATATTAATGTTTCTCAGGAAAAATAAAAAAAGAAGAGGAGAAATAAGTTTTGAAGATGCTCTTAATTATGACTCGGAGGGTAATGAGCTTCATTTAGAAGATATATTGGGAACAGAGATTGATTATGTTCCTAATGAATATGAACGCATTTTAAATAAAGAAGTATTAGAAAGAGAAATAAGTAGTTTAGATCCTCGCGAAAAAGAAATTATGACACTTAGATATGGTCTTAATAATACGGAAGAGTTTACCCAAAAGGAAGTCGCGGAAAAACTAGGTATTTCACAGAGTTATATTTCGAGAATAGAAAAGAAAGTAATTAAAAGATTAAAGCAAACTATGAAAATTTAGTTTGTTTTTTTAATGTAGAGTGATATAATATAGAACTTAGAAAAAAGTGATAAAAATGGATATTAATGAAAAAGTTTTAGAAGTGAAAAATCGCATTAAAGAATTAACTAAGTCTTTTCCTTATACAGATTATGAAATAAATATGCTTACAATTTGTTATATAGCTATCGCAGCTATTGATAATGATATTACAGATATTTTAGATTATGTATTTGGAAAATGTTGTATATTATTTAATGATGGAAGGTTTTCAAAGTTTTTGAATCAGTATTATGAAGACTCTAAAAATGCTTTTGACTTTTATCAAGAACCAAGTTTTACAAGCGATAAATTAGCTTTAAATGATTTTATTGTTATTTCTGTAAGTCCTATAAGACCTATGTTTGATATATTTGAAGGTTTACTTCATGAAATTATAAAGTAAATTCTTTTCAAAAATGTGATGGTAAGACTTCTTTTTACTGTGGATTCTGCGAATTTAGAGATGGTAAAGGTTATTTTCGCTATTTAGAAGAAGCTTTTAATAGTTTTATGACAAAAATATATTTAGATCAGGTGAGTAACCTAGCAAGTATGGATATAATGGATAAAGATATTAAAAGGATATTGGAATTGTTTATGTTAACACAGCCTCATGATTATAATTATTTATATGAAAAAATAACAAATTTATGTGAACCATTATTTAATAATCCAGAATTGTTTCACTTATTTTATAATGCGACGTTATACAAGGACTTTGATCCATTAATTGCTAGCTTAAAAAAGGTCTTTCCAGAGTCTTTTAATTATATTTTTAATACATTATTAAATAATTATTATGAGCATAATTTTGGTTTAATATTGAAAAGCTTTAAAGATGTAATTGATATGCAAAAAGAACCACTAAGTTTTGAAACACATATAAAGCACATATAAAAAAATGATGCTTAGTTAGCATCATTTGGAGTATTATCACCATTAGCATTATTATCAGGGGTGTCATTGTTATTATCACCATCATTATTATCTGGTGGAGTAGAAGGGTTATCCGGAGTTGTTGGGCCTCCTGTATTACCAATATTAGTATCGATATTAGCTTGGGCTTTAATTGTTAAACCACTACTCATATTATCTTTAAAAATGCTATATGCTGATTTTACAATAAATGTGTAATCGGTAGTGCCAGCGGTTGGAGTGTAGGTATAAGTTGTTTTATTAGTATATCCAAGGCTTATTAAATCGCCATTAGGGCCTTTTAAATACACTTGATAACCAATGTCACCAATATGACTATTATCGTATTTAATTCGAGCTTGATAAAACTCTGATTTATATTTACTGAAGAATTTCCAATACTTGTCATTATACATTTCTTCAATGTAATTTATATCAATTCCTTTTGGTGTTGCTATAGCATCCCAATTAAGAGTAATTTTACTACCATCAAAGGTTGATGAACCATTTTTAGGATTTTCTAAAGTATCAAATCTTGGTGATACTTCACTAGGTTCATAGCCACTTTTATAGTACTCAGTAAGTTTGAAACTACTTGGAGTATAATTACTAGCGAGTTGAGTAGGGTAAGTTTCTTTTTCAATAGTAACGGATGTAACACCAGAAGGCTTTTTAAATTTAGCGTTTTTCTTATATATTTTAGGAGCAACAGCACTCATTATAGATTTACGAGCAGTACTACCAGCACTACTAACAACATATCCTTCATCATTGCGGTCAAATCCATACCAAAGAGCAATAGAATAATCTGGAGAATAAGTTATATTCCAGTGGTCAGGAGTTGCATAACTTGGGATACCATTAGCTTTAGCATCCGCGGCAGAAATAGTTGATGTTCCACCTTTAGCTGCTATTTGAGTGCCACTTATGCTAAATCGACCACCAATACCACCATAACCAGCGGTTACTAACATATCCGTTATCATGTAAGCGGTTTGTTCACTCATAACTCGAGTTTTTTCAACTTGATGATTCCATACTTGGTCAGTTTCTAAATAAACAACTTTAGTAAATGCGTAAGGTTCAATGTAGATACCACCTCGTCCAAAGGCTGCATAAGCTGCAGACATAGTTAGAGGGTCAACGTAAACGCCGCCACCAATAGCGTAGGACTCAAATAATTCTTTACCATAGTCAATACCTAAACTATGAACAAAATCGCCAATTTTATCTAAGCCAGCTTCTTTAGCTACTTGTTGGAAAGCTTGAACAGCTGTAGTATTTCGCGATTGAACTAAAGCAGTTCGCATGGTTATAGCTCCCATATAGCCACGGTCATGGTTAACAACACTACCACCTTTAGTATAACTCCAAGGTTTATCCATAAATATGGTACCTGTCGAGCCATTTAAAAATTCAATATAAGGTCCATAATCAAATAGAATTTTAGCAGTAGAACCAGGTTGCCTTTTAATACCACGATTAGAATAATAATTATTTATTCCAACAGCTCTATTTGTACCTTTAGCTTGATAATTGCGTCCCCCTGATAAAGCTTGGATAGAGCCATCTTGAGTACTAGTAATAGCCATACCAAATTGAACTTTATCACTAGTGAATTTATAAAGATTTCCTTCTTCTAATTCATGTAACGTATCTTGGATATTTGGGTCTAGAGTTGTATAGATAGCCATAGGGGTTTTATATGGGTCATCACCGGTTTCTTTTTCAACTTGATATAAAACAAAATCGATGAACGCTTGGTAATGACTACTATCATCTTCATTATGCGTAGCAAGTAAACTTTCAACAGGAATAGACTCAGCAAATTCTTTTTCACTTTCAGTAATATAGCCATGTCTTACCATTAAATTTAAGACAGTAGAGCGTCTATCAGTAGCATTTTCTGGGAAAACATATGGGTCAAACCAAGTTGGGTTATTATACATTCCGACAAGTAAGGCAGCTTCTGGTAAAGTTAAATCAGATACAGATTTTCCAAAATAGTATTGGCTTCCTTGTTCAACTCCGTTAATTGAACCATAATAAGTTGAACCTCCTCCTAGCCATTGAGAATTAAGGTAGAACTCGATAATTTCTTCTTTAGTATAGACGGCTTCAAGTTTAAAGACAGCCATGTAAATATCTGTGAATTTACGAATAATTCCAGCTATTCCCTCGGACTCGCCACTAGTGTAGGTGTTTTTTATAACTTGCATAGATAGAGTTGATGCACCACCAGCATTACGTCCTGCTAATTGGCCAAGAGAAGCTTTAACAAATCTTGCCGCATCAAAACCGTTATGTTGGAAATATCTTGAATCTTCGGTAGCGACTAAAGCGTCAATTAAAACTTGAGGCAAATCGTTATAAGTGATTAATTCAACGTTTTTGTCACCATATCTTGCTATTTCAGTTTTACCATCATTAGCATATATGACAGTAGGCTCTTTTGTGTAAAGTTGTTGGGGGACAAAGTCAGGTGATGTAATAATAATATATAGAGCAAACGCCAGAACTAATGAGGCAATTGCAATACCAATACTTATGATAGTAATTAAAACGGCATTTTTAACATTTACTTTTCTTTTTTTTCCTTCTTTTATAGGTTTTTCTTTTTTAATTTTTTTCTTCATTTATAACACTCCTTTATATACTTTATTGATACCAATTAAATAATCTAGACCAATTTTGTAATTATATTCTAATTTATATCCCTTACTTTCAATTATATTAAAGGGAATACTTTTTCTTGTTTTTAAATTTATAAATATTAGTAAATCTTCGCCTTTAAATAAATAGAAATTGCTATTCATACTAATGATTAAAAACACAATGCCACCATGATGGATAATATTTTCAATATGCTTAATTTGGTGTTCATGAATGTTTTTAAGAGGAAAAGAAGTTTTACTATGACATTCTTTGGCGTCAAATTCAATGTATTTTCCTTTATAAATACCATTGTAATCGAGGGTTGATGGTTCTTTAAAATAGGCTTTTTTAATAATAGCACCATTTTTATAATCAACATCAACGACACCAATAGGGGTGGGCTTTTTATAAATTATAGCTAAATTTTCCTCTAAATAATACTGACAAGCTTCATTAATTAAAGATTCTAAATCCATTCCGCGATTTTTATAATTAATTTCTTTTTTATAAGTTTTATTTATGTTGCCAGGATACTTCATGTTACCACCTTGTATTTCATTATACTATATATTGATATAAAATGCTATATTTAAGCTATCAAATATTGTTGTTTTACATAGCTAATTTTAGCTTATTTTGTCGAATAATTGTAAACTTAATGAAATAATGATTATAATTTGCTAATATACAGATGGTGAAGATACATGAAATATGAAATTTTAATTAATGATATTATTAAAGAATTAGACAGTTTGATTTTAGATTTTAATGTTTATTATACCTTTAAAAATTTAGATGATAAATCAGAGCTTTTATGATATAATGTCTAATATGAAGAAATTAGATATAATATATGAAGATAAAGAATTATTAGTGGTAAATAAACCTGCTAAAATGCTTACAATTAGTGATGGTAAGTGTGATGATACACTTTATAGCATGGCCCGTGCTTACGTTAAAAAACAACATAAAAGTAATAAAATTTTTATTGTACACCGTCTTGATAGGGATACATCAGGAGTGCTTTTATTTGCTAAAAATGAAAATCTGAAAAAATATTTACAAGATAATTGGAATAAAATTGCAAATAGAGAATATATAGCTATTTTAGAAAGTAAGTTAAAAACTAAAACGGGTGTTATTAAAGAATATTTAAAAGAAGATAAAACGCACAGAGTGTATGCGTCTAAAAATAAAACTGGAGAATATGCGGAAACCCACTTTGAAGTAATTAGCTATACGAATAATAATACTTTGGTTAAAATAAGTATTAAAACTGGTAAGAAAAACCAGATTAGGGTTGGTTTTAGTAATTTGGGTAATCCCATTATTGGTGATAAAAAATATGGGTCTAAAACTAATCCGATTAATAGGTTAGGACTGCATGCGACTTGCCTTAAACTATCTTTTAAAAATAAAAATTATGAGTTTAGTTCTAAAATTCCTAAGGAATTTTTAAAATATGAAAAAAAGTATTGACACTGCCCTAGGGTTAAGGCTTAAAATTATAGTAGTGAAAGGAAAAATTATATGTTAAAAGTTGAAAATGTAACCAAATATTATGATAAAGTAAAAGCAGTGGATAATTTGTCATTTACGATTAGTAAAGGTGAAATATTTGGATTACTTGGTGTAAATGGAGCTGGTAAAACGACAACATTTAGAATGATTATGGGTTTACTTGATCCAACAGAGGGAACTATTACCATTGATGGGCGAAAAGTTGATTATGATTTAACAGAAAAAATAGGTTTTTTAACCGAGGAGAGGAGCTTGCTTACTAAGTTAACGGTTAAAGAGCAAGTTGTATATTATGCTACTTTAAAAGGAATGAAAGAAAGCGATATATTGAGTAAGCTTGACTATTGGTTAAAGCGATTTGAAGTCAGTGATTATAAGAATAGAAAACTAAAGGAACTTAGTAAAGGTAATCAACAAAAAATTCAGTTTATTACAGCAATTATTCATGAACCGGATTTATTAGTGTTAGATGAACCTTTTACAGGACTAGATCCTATAAATGTGGAAATGTTTATGAGCGTTATTAGAGAATTTAGAGATAAAGGGAAAATGATTTTATTTTCAAGCCACCGAATGGAACATGTGGAAATGTTTTGCGAGAAGCTTGTAATATTAAAAAAAGGTAAGACGATGCTTAGTGGTTCTTTAAAAGAAATTAAAAAGGATTATCGCAAAAAAACGATTCGCATTAATGGCGATGTTGATATTTCTTCTTTAGAAAAGATAAAAGGAGTAATAGGAGTTACTAAGGAAAATTTAGATATTATTGTGAAAATAGAGAGTGATGAATATGTTGATGCAGTATTTAATGCAATAAAAAAGGCGACAAACATTACAAAATTTGTAGTGGAAGATGCATCTTTAAATGAAATATTCTTAAATACAATAGGTGAAGCATATGAAAAGTAAATTTAGTTTTTTAGTAAAATATAGTTTAAAGAAAAAAATAACGACTAAATGGTTTAAAGTTGTTAATATTCTTTTATGTTTATTGTTAATTTTTATTATTAATATGGATTCAATTATTAATTTCTTTGGAGGAGATTTTAACGAGAAAGATAAAATCTATGTTGTTGATAAGGCAGATAGTTATAATTCTTTTAGTAATTATTTTAAAATGTTAACAAAAAGCATGGATTTAGGCGATTATGAAGTAGTCTTAGATAATAAAATTTTAGATAATAAAGATGATTTAGAAGATAAAGTAGTAGTAGTTTTAAATAAAAATACGACGAATTATCTAGATGGAGAAATTGTTTCTTATGATACAGTGTCAAGAAGTACTTATGAGCTTATTGTAAATTCCCTTAATGCAGTTAAAAGCGAAATAGTTCTTAAAACAAGTGGAATGAGTGCTGATGAAATAGCTAAGCTTACAAGTCCTGTAAATATTAAAGAGACAGTTTTAAATGCTGATGCTAAAGATAATAAAACTAAGGAAACTTTAAGTTCAGTTGTAACGACAGTTGTCATAATACCATTCTTTTTACTCATTGTAACAATGGTGCAAATGTTAGGGGCAGAAATAAATGATGAGAAAACTAGTAGAGGGATGGAAGTTATTATTTCATCAGTACCGGTTAAAATGCATTTTGCTTCAAAAGTTTTGGCGGCATTATCTTATGTTTTAATTCAAGGTGGACTTTTATTTGTTTATGGTTTCATAGGAATAATTTTTAGAAATGCTTTTGTTGGTAGTACACCAACTGGAGTAGAAGGCATATTTACAGAAACAATAAAAATGCTTAAAGATGCAGGAGTATTTACACTCCTTGCTAAAGGGGCTATTCCTTTAATAATTTTATTTATTGTTAGTTTTGCTTTATATGCGATAATTTCTGCTATACTTGCTAGTATGACTACTAATAATGAAGACTTTCAACAATTACAAACGCCACTTATGATTATTATGTTAGTGGGGTATTACGTAGCTTTAATGGCTGTAGTTTTTGATGGATCTTTATTTATTGATATTTTGTCTTATGTGCCAATGCTATCAGTTATGATAACACCAACTCTTTATTTGCTAGGAGAGATCAGTATAGTTTCCCTTATTCTTTCAACTTTGGTAATAGTTGTTGTAACTTACATTGTATATATTTATGGACTTAGAATATATAAAGTAGGTATTTTAAATTATTCTTCATCTAAGCTATGGAGTAAAATGTTTAAATCTTTAAAAAATAAATGAGGAATAGGGCTTTAAAAGCTCTTTTCAATTGCCCTTAAATATGGTAATATAATGATTACCGCGAAAGAAGGTATTATGGTGTTTTTTAAGAATAAAGAAGTAAAAGCCGCAACAACACAATTAGTGGGATTACATACTCGTATCAGTGAACGTAATTTAGAACTTAAAGAAATTGAGGGAAAAATTGCTGCTAAAGAAGCAGAAGTAGAAGCTTTAAGTACACATTTAAATGTTTTAAATAGCTTAGGTGCGGCGAATGATGCTAAACAAAAAGTAGAAGCAGAAATTGAGGCGCAAAAAAAAGAACTTGATAATATAATGGCAATATTAAGAGAATTTTATGGGGTTCAGGATGCAATTACAACTAAGAATAGTTTAGAGTCCGAAATCGCTTCTTTAAAGGAGCAAATAGGAAGCCTTAAAATAGAACTTGGAGCTTATAAATCATTAAAAGGTATTATGGAAGAAGTAGCATCTCTGGAAAGGCGAAAAAAACTTTTAGAAGCACATCCTAATAGAAGGTTTAAATCAAGAGATGTTATTATTGCATCTTATTATCCAAATATCAATGATGACGAAAATTATGCTTCCAATTTAATGCCGTTTATTTATCAAAGACCTGTTTCTTATTTATATGATGATGAGGAACATATGGCAGCAGAGTATGCAAGTATCGGTGGGGCTAGATGGGCAGCTGTAGCCGAAGATGGAAAATATTTAGTAGAAAGCAAAAGGAGGTCTTATAATACAGGAATTAATGAATATGTAACTTTAGAAGATGTATGCACTGCTATTGGAAGTAATTTATATTTAGAAGAATATGTTACATTAGATGATATAAAATTACTAGTTTCTCTTTTAGAGTCTTACTATTTTGGTAAGGATAATGATTATAGTCTTCGAGATGTTTTAGATTTATTACGTAAAGCAGAAGCAAGAATTCGTAAAAAGAAAAATATTGATATTCCAGTATAGAAAAAACGCTTAACTTGGGTAAGCGTTAATTTTTTTGTAATTTTTTTATGGTTTGCTTGATAGTTTTAGCATCGACATTTTCTATAACATACCAGCCACATTCAGTCATTTTTTTATAAAGTTCATCTTGCATTTTGATAATTTCGTCTAAACCATTTTTTAAGACGTTATGAACCGATTTAGTCGAACTTTCAAGAGAACCATGAACATAGACTTCAACAGTACTTTTAAGAAGTAAAAGCATATTATCCATTAGTAATTGGTCATTCATTTGCTGCACCCTCCAAAACTTCCATTAATTTTTGTTTTAAGGTTTCATGTTTTTTAATCTCACCTTTAATAAAAGTTTTTAAATTCTTATCTTCTAGACTTTCCATAGTGAAATTTGCAATGTCAATTAAATTGGTTTCATGACCAATTGCATCTTCCATATAAAGCAACTCTTTTTGTGTCATTAAAAATTCCTCCTCTAAAGTTATTATTAGCCAAAAAAGATTTTTAATGCAAGAAATTTAAATGAATAAAAAATACCACTTCATAGATGGTATTATTTATTATAAGTATTTATTAAATTAGTGAATATAGTTTCTAAATTTTTTAAGCCTGCTTCATCAGATGCTTCACAACGCATGGTGATATTTGGTCCAGTATTACTAGCTCGAACTAAAGCCCAACCGGTAGCAAATTCTACTCTAATGCCATCAATGGTGTTTAACACCCAATTTTGGGATTCACAAAATTCTTTGATTCGATCGATAACGGCAAATTTTTTGTCATCAGGACTTGTAAATTTTATTTCGGGAGTACTATAATATTTGGGAATATTTTCTAATAATTTACTTAAAGGCTCACTAGTTTTGCTAAGAATTTCAAGTAATCTAAGGCCGGCATAGATGCCACTTCCAATATCAGCGATTTTATCACGGAAGAAGAAATGCCCAGAATATTCGCCACCAAAGGGGATATCGTCTTCTTTTACTTTAGCTTGGGTGTAACTTGCGCCAGTTCGAAAGCATAAAGGTGTACCACCTAATCTTTTAATTTCGTCTTCTAAGGCTTTAGAGCATTTTACGTCGTAAAGAAAGGTTTTATTCTTAACATTATTAATAATATCGCGAATTATTAAAATCATAAAGTGGTCGGATGGTACTACAACGCCCCGTTCATCAACAATTCCAACTCTATCCCCATCACCATCAAAGGCAATACCGACATCAGCTTTTTTACTAATAACTTCTTTTTTTAGGGCTTCTAGGTTTTCTTCAACAATAGGGTCGGGATGATGATTAGGAAAACGGCCATCATTTTCTTCATAAAGCATTTCAAAGTCAACGTTTACTTTTTCAAAAACTTTGCGAGCAATAATAGAAGTAGTACCATTTCCAATATCGATAATAACTTTTCTTTTGCGTCTTCCAAATTCTACACCATATTTTAAAAACTCAACATATTTTTCTGAAATATTACCGCTTGATACAGTACCATTACCAGTGAGAAAATTTCCTGCTAAAGTGTAGTTTTTAAAGTCTTCAATCATATCACCACGAGCATTTGATAAATGGTCAAATGAGAATTTAAAACCATTATCATCTTTAGGATTGTGGCTGGCAGTAATCATAATCCCAAATAAATTATGGATATATCTAGCATAATAATGCATGGGCGTCGTTGTTAAGCCATAATTATAGACATTAACACCACTATCAGTTAGGCCTTTACTGAGATAAGCGGCAAGGGCAGGGCTGGAAATTCTATTATCATAGGATACAATGCAAGTAGTTTGGTTGTATCTTTCGCGAATATAGCTGCCATAACTGCGGCCAATCGTATAAGCGACCGTTTCATTAATCGTCTTTGGGTAAGTTCCTCTAATATCATATTGTCTAAATATATTAGGATTCATATATAACCTCTTTTCATTATATATAAGTATAACATATTTTAAATGATTATTGTATAAAAAATCTTGTTTTTTTAAATTTGCAAAATGATAAATTATATGCTATAATGTTTTTGAATAGAAATTTTTCGTGTTTTTGCTTGTGAAAGTGGGATTGTTTATGGACTTAGAAATGATGAAAACGATATTAGTAGAAATGATTAGAGAGGCAGAAAATCTCCCTCAAAATGAACTAGAAAGAATAAATAATACAAATGTGTCAGTAAAAAGGGGAAGAGTAGAAGAGTTTAAAGCTTATGCTCGTCTTTATGTTGAGGTTGCTCACAATGTCAAAATTGATGATAATATTGATTATATTACCATTGCTTTTAATGATTTAAAAAATGAAATAAAAGATGAAGAAGATAAGTTTTATGCGGAAAAATCTCAATCTTTTTATGAAGCAAATTATAACAATATAGAAAAGTTTAGGCAATCACAAAAATCTTTAGAAATGATAACTCGAAATCATGCAAATTTACAAAATAGATATCAAGAACTTCAAAATAACATGCAAAGAAGAGTTTTAACATCAGAACAATTAAAACAATTTGATAGTATAAGTAGTGATATTAGAGATTTTTTAAATGGAATGGGTCATGTAAGAGAAACTATTGGTGATTTAAAAAAGCAAATAAATGAGAACTTTGTGGTTACAGCGACTGAACAACTAGAAAGACTTCGAGGCGATTATGCTAATACAGCTAATAGTGTTGGAGCTGCTTATAGCTCTGATGGAAAATCAATTTTGGCAAGTGATAAAGTTGAGTATGATAATATTTTAAAATTAATAGAATTAACTAAAAGAGTAAATTCAGAACAACCACTAGAATTAGTTAATGATACAATATGTGTTAATTCATCAATGGTAGAAGAGGTAAAAGAGTTATTAGCAACAAGTAAATTATTTAGTAAACTTGTTAAGCCAGAATATAGCCCTTTAACTTTAAATACTAATCTTTTAGCAAGCTTAGATGAGAGAATTGCAGCTTTTAGAAATGCGGGCGAGAAGATTAGTCATACGGAAGCTTTAAGTGGCTTACCAGTAGGTTCTTTAACTACATATGAGGCTTTAATTGAACTTCGAAGAATTTTAAGTGAAGCTAATAATAATTACATTTCAAAAGATAAAAGAACAACAAAAAATGGATATTATTCAGAACAATATGTGGGAGTATGGGATGCAGCTTTCGTACATGAATCTTTAAAAGAACGAGTAGAAGCGTTATTTCGTAAGACAGGAATTGTTAAAAAAGAGGATCCAAATATATCAAAACTCGCTACTAATGAAAAGCTTATTTTAGCTTTAGAAAATCATAAAAAAGCACTTGAAGATATTACACCTCTCGGGCAAGGCAATGTGTTAACAAGTATTGCAAGTGATGGAGTTACTGTTGTAAGAGATGAGTTCTTAGAAGAATATAATGCGGTAATTGGAGCATTAGATATTTTGCATGCCGCAGAAAATCAATATGACCTAAGAGATGTATGGGGAATTGGAAATGTTCGCACTGATGATATAATGGCATTTAAGAAGTATATTAGCAAAATTTCAATTTTAAGCAAGAAAGTTCCAGGACTTAGTGCTAATGAATTGGCAATTGATAGTATTAACGAAGAGTTAACGGCTTTAAATGATAAAGCTAGAACAAGAAAGAAAGCAGACCTTGCAGCTATTTTAGCTCCAAACGGAGTAGTTTTACATGAGGATTTGCCAGTTTATAATGCCTTATTAGAACAATTAAAATTTTTAGAACTATCAAAGGGACAAGAAAACCTTTTAGAAGTAGATGGAGCTTTTGTAGCACCTAAATATCTTGCTAGTTATAAGGCAGCTAAAGATCGTGAGGAAGAAGCAAAAGCATTAACTCCTCCAGTTCCTACATCAGGTGCTCCAGTTCCGCCACCAATAACCGGAGGCGGAGCATCTCCTGCTACTTCAGGAGCACCAGTGCCACCTCCTACTGAAAATAATGGGCCAACTATTACATTTGATAATAACACTCTCAATGCAGAAATTAAAGCAGATTTAAAAGCCCAAATAGAGGAGTTATTTGATTTAGCAACTGGTGTTCCAAGTGAATATTTAGCAAGTACAGGAGTTTTAAAAGGAAATGCGGATTTCTTAAAGGCTTTGATGGATATTAAGGACTATTTAGAGCATGCGGATAATTCTCCTGAGTCTGAATTAGTTCAAATTGAACTTGATGATTATAGCATAAAAGTTCATAAAGATGATGAAGCTAAATGTAAAGCAGCTTTGGAAGCTTGTACTAATGCTCAACTAGATACTTTTAATCGCGTTAAATTAGATGAAATAAATATGCAAATTAATATTCTTACTAGTTCAGCAATTGGAGTAAATGAGGGAACTCAAAGCCATGAAGCTATCACAATTGATGGTTATAAAGTACTAAATGTTGATAAAGAAAAATTAGATGCTTTACTAACACTTAAAAATATAATTGAAAAAGCTTTAAATGTTAATGCAGAGGAAGAATTATTAAATAACTACTTTAAAATAGATGGTCTTTACATTCATAAAGATGATGAAGAAAAGTATAAACAAGCGGTTGAAATTTTAAATAAACTGGAAAATACGGTAACAGCTAATGATAAGTTCTTAAAAGAAGTAATAGAAAAAATACATAAATTAGTTGGTGATGCAGCTAGTAGCTTAGATACCAATGTGGTAACGATAGATGGGTTTACAGTATTAAAAACTAGTGAAAATGAATTAAAAGCTTTATTAGATGTTAAGGATTGTTTAGAGCACGCTAAAAACGCTGATGCGACAATGTTAAAAACAATTGATGGTATAAAAATATGTCTTCGAGATGAAATGACTTATACAAAGGCTATGGCTGTTTTAAATAACACAGAGTTGCTTTCTGTGGAAGCTAATCATAAAAAAGTTGAAGAGATTGAAAAATCAATAGAGATGCTAGAGGAAAATGCCTATGGTTTAGATGTAGTTAAAAAAACAATTATAAATGGTTATACAGTAGCAAGTAAAGATGAAGAAAAATTACAAGCATTACTTGATATGAAAGAAATACTTGCAAGAGCGATAGAAACACCAGATAGTGAATGTAAAATGGTGGATGGCTTTAAAATTAGAATAACTGATGAACAAAAATATCATAATATTCTAGATAAATTAAACGATTTTACAGAGACTAAAAATAAAAATGAAGAAAAAGAAGCGGAAGTTGATGCGAGAATAGCAGAATTAGAAGCAAAAGCAGCAAGTGCACCAGATACTGATACAGTGGTAATTGAAGGTCATAAAGTTTTAGCCGCTGATGAAGATGAGATGAATAATCTTTTAGATATTAAGGATTGCTTGACAAGAGCAAAGACTTCGGATAATTTAGTAAAACAAAAAGATGGCGTGATGATTGCTAAGGATGATGCTAAACTTTATAAAAAAGTTGTTAAGCCAAAACGTCAAAAAGTAAATGTTAGAAAGCTTGGCTCTAAAGGACTTCAAGTACTTAAAGCTCATAAGAAAGCAGCAATTATTGGTTTAGTTGCATCATCATTAGCTTTTTGGGGAGCAGCAGTTCTAGCTCCAGGGGCAATACTTGCAGTTCCAGCGGCTATTAAGGCTTTTGTACTATCTAATGCTGGACTTACAATAGGCGGTACAAGTATTTTTGGAGCATTAATCGCTACTAAAGGTAGAGGAAATGGTAAAGAATTTGCACAAGGCTTGTATGATAAAGTAGAAGGAAGTCAAGCTTTAACACAAACAGAGCTAGCAATCGGAAAAATAGCTCATGATACTATGAAAGAATATACTGGTGCCGTAAGCGAAGAAAAGTTTGATAAGTTAGATGGAGTTCCCGTAGAGGAACAAATTAATAGCCAAATGCATCATCTTGATAATATTCATCAAGCAATTAGTGATAGAATTAAAGCTATCAATGCAGTAACAGAAGAAGAACGAGCAAAAGAAAGAGAGCAAGATGAACGAGTATTAACACCTTATACAATAGTTAGTGAAGAACCAGTTCAAACTATAACTATTCCAAGTGATGAGGAATTAATCGAAAGTATATCTGATAAAAATCTTATTATGGCTCAAATTGATCAATATGTTGATAAGGTTTTAAATGGTGAAGATGGATATATTTATAGCAATCCGATATTTAAGTTAACAGGCATTGATTTATTTAAATATGATGTTAAAGACCCAGCAAAAGTCGCACAAGCTAAAAAAGATGTTGATGAAGCTTTAAATAAATGGGATGTATCTTACATTTTAGGTCAAGCTAATAACTATTTCTATGCTGATAAGAAAGGTTTAGATACCGAACAATATCGTGATATTGTCGCCGAGGTTACAGATATAAATTTAGATGATTTTAAAACGACAAAAAAGAACCAAGAAATTTTACTTGAAGATATTCGCAAAGCAATGAAAAGAAAACATGATAGTTTAATGGCACAATTAATATTTGCCCAAGCAGAAAACTATACTATTGCTAATAAAAATAATGAAGATACAACATTGATGCGTGATGCTGTATATGGCGCAACTGGTGTTGATTTAAATGAATATGATTTTAAAAGTTCAAGTGGTATGAGTCAGGCTGATGGTGCTCTTACTCAAGTGCTTAAATCAAGTAATGAAGCTTTAATTGAAGATTTAAAAAGAAAAGTCGCAGATTTACAAGCTTTAATTGACGCAGGCGTAGCTCCAGAAGCGGATATTAAAAAAGCAGAGGACGATAAAAATATGCTTATAAGCCGAATAGAAAGTTTAAGTAATAATAGTGAAAGAGGAATATAATGAATAAAGAAGAGGTTATTACACTAGAAAATAATAAAGAATATGTGATATTAGATACAGTGATGTATAAGGATGAAAAATATTTATATTGTGTGGGTATTGATAAAGATGAAATTCCTACTAAAGAATATTTATATTTAAAAGGTATTAAGGAAAATGATGAATTTTACGTGGAAAATGTAGAAGACCAAGAAACCTTAAATGCTATTGTAGCCTTATTTACGGCTAATTATTTAAGTGAAAATATAGAATCATAAAGGGGGAGACTACCAAGGATAGGTACGTCCTTTTTAGGCTCTAAACTTGACTTTTGATCAAAAATATGTTAAAATCGAAACCAAACAAATTTTATTTGTAATGAAAGCGGGATAAATATGGGTAATGGTTTGACTAAGGAAACTGATTTAAATGCTAAACTAGAAAATTTAACACAAGGTATTACACAGATTATAGAACAAGTTGAAGAAAACTTTTCAGCTTTCTTTGTGATGCAAATGCAAAAATTTATTCAAATGGCGAAAAATGCAACCCCTGAAGAAGAAAAATCAATCAATGATAAGATTTCAGCGCTAGCTTCATTAGTTAAAATTAAAGGATTAGTTGATCCTAATAAGCCACGGGTTATAATTGAAAGATTAGTATATGTTAATAAGGAAGATGTAGCAAAAGTTCAAGATTTATTTAGTATTATTAATGCTCCATTACAAAAGACGAGAGATATAGCTAAATCAGCTCCTGTTAAAGAAACTCCCAAAGCTCCTTATCAAACAATAAAAAGAGCACCTAAAGAACTAAGAGCTAATAACAAATTAATTTTTGATTTGCAAAAAGAGCTAGGAATAATTGCTTCTTTAGATGGTGATAATAAAAAAGCAGCGAGTAATGGTAATTTAATAGTGGCTTCAGAAATAGATGAATACGAAGCTTTATTAAATCTTATCGAAATTTTAAATCAGGCTAATTCTAGTAACGATGCTTTAGAATATACTCTTAATCTAGCTTATATTGATAGTAAAGATCAAGAAAAGTTTGATTCTCTTTTGGTGTCTTCAAAATTTTATCAAAATAATTATATTGAGCCTGCCCAAATTAATGCTTATAATGATAATTTAGTTTATGATTTAGAAAATTATTTAAAAACTTTAGAACAAGCTTATAATAGTTATCAAGGGACAACTATAGAAAGTGGAATTACAAGCGATAATACAACAGTTTTAGCGAGCGATGTTCAAGCTTATAATAACATTAAAGAAATGATTTCAATATTGAATGATCGTGCTAAAAACTTAAAGAGTGCTTGGAATGTTGGAAATATAAGAAATAAAAATTTAGCTAGATATAAAGAATTAGTTAGGGAAACAATAACTGGATTAGTTAACGTTTCGCTTAAATTTAGAGAAATTCCAGGTGTAGAAACTAATTTACCATTTATATTAGATATAGAAGATAGATTAAAAACAGTAACCGCTAATAGTGAGGAATATGCCTCTTTAAATACTCTATATAATGCTCTTACATCTTCTATTGGTCTAGCAAATTTAAAAACGGCACAAGATGGAGCTTTAATTGATAAGAAGTTATTAAAGGAGTATGAACAAAATTTAAATCCACTTTTAGATTATGCTAGACGTAAAGAAGCCGCAGAATCATTAGTTAATGCATTAGCTAATATTCGTAATCTTAAAGCAAGTGCTTTAGCCCCTAAAGAACAGGTTATTTTGGCTCTTCCAGAACATAAAGTGAAAGTAAGAGCTATAAGACCAGCAAAAAATGTTATTACTCCAGATGTTATTGCACTTCCAGGTGTAACTTTAGATATGCTTGAAAGAGCCAAAAAAATAAAAGAGCTTATTGGTGCTTTTTTAGAAGCATCTAAACATAGTGATACTTCTTATTTAGATGATATTTTAAAGAAACTTATAGAAGAAGCAATAAATCCTAAACCTGTTTTAAGAGAAGAACCTAAAAATAATGTAATATTGGCTCTTCCGCCACATCAAGAAAATGTAGCAGAAGTAAAGCCGACAAGACCTTTAAGAGATCCTAAAGAATTAGAAACGCCAGATGTAATTGCTTTAACAGGTGAAGTTCTAGAAATAGACCCAGAATTAAGTGCAAAAATTTATCAAATTATTGATAATCCAACGGTAAAAGGGATTTTAGATGTTATAGCATATGCAGCAGCAAAAGATAAAGAATTACAGGCACAATTAAATGTTCAAGATAGAAGTTTAAGTAGTGATGACTTGGTAAGAACTAGAAGATTAGAACCTAGTATTCTTAGTGATTTAGCGCGGAATATTAATGCTGTAAGTGGCGAAGCTTCTCAAAGTAATAGTAATACTGAAATTTTACAAGGACAACTAGCATTACCACCACATGAAGAGCATCTTGCGTTAGAAGCCGGTACGCCAACTCGAGCTAGAGCTATACCACTTGGTGGAGAAGTTTTATCGGCAAGTGAAGCTATACCTTTGCCAGAAAGTACGCTTAAAGTTGATGCGGAGTTGCAAGAAAAAGCAAAGAAAGCAGTTGATAATCCAACGGTAGATAATCTTTTAGAATTTTTAAATTATTTAGAAGATAGACATAAAGAAATAGAACGAAAACTTGCAGAAGCAGGGACTTTAGAGACAGCACCAATTGTAAGAAGACGAAGTCGTTTAGCGGAAGGCGAAGGCACTTTGGCATTACCACCACATGAAGAGCATCTTGCGTTAGAAGCAGGCACGCCAACTCAAGCTAGAGCTATACCGCTTGGCGGTGAAGTTTTATCGGCAAGTGAAGCTATACCATTACCGGAAAGTACGCTTCATGCTGATGAAAAGCAAACAGATAAAAGTGAAGCTACACCAACATTAGATAATCTTTTAGAGTATTTAGATTCTCGTGATGCTAAATATGCTGAATTCCAACAGAAATTGAATGATATAGATTCTTTAGAGGTGGATTTACCGATTATAAAAAGAAGTCGCGTAGCAGAAGAAGAAGTTACTTTGGCATTACCACCACATGAAGAACAATTAGCCTTAGAAGCTGGTACACCTACTCGAGCCAGAGCTATACCACTTGGCGGAGAAGTTTTATCAGCAAGTGAAGCTATACCATTACCAGAAAGTGCACTTCAAGTTGATGAAAAGCAAACAGATAAAAGTGAAGCTACACCAACATTAGATAATCTTTTAGAATATTTAGATTCTCGTGATGCTAAATATGCTGAATTTCAACAGAGATTAGATGATATAGATAGTATGGAAAAATCTCAAAAAGATTTACCTACAGAGCATATTACTAGTGTTTTAGCTGTGAAACAAGCTCAGATTTCTTTAGTTAATATTTTAGCATCTATAAAGAATCTTAAAATTGCAGATGAAGAAAAAAGAAAAGTTTTAGAAAGTGAAGCTTTAACAAGAAAATTAATTGATAGGTTCTTAGAGTTATCTAAATATGATGAACCAAATTCAGAGAAAGATTATACAGATGCGAAATTAAAAGAAGCATTTGAATCTTTGATTAAATCACCTGTAAGTTTTTCATCAGTTAATGATAATGAAGCTTTAGCACCTTTACCAGTAGCTCCTATAAGTAGAAGAAAAACTTTGAGACCAGCAAAAGTATTAGAGACACCTGATGTTATACCTTTGGACGGCAAAGTAATAGAGGTGGAAGAAGAATTACCAACAGAACATATTATTAAGATTTTGGCTGAAAAGCAAGCTCAAACATCTTTAGTTAATGTTTTAACAGTTATAAAGAATCTTAAAATCGCAGATGAAGAAAAAAGAAAAGTTTTAGAAAGTGAAGCTTTAACTAGAAAATTAATTGATAAGTTCTTAGAATTATCTAAATATGATAAACCTAATCCAGAGAAAGATTATACAGAAGCAAAATTATTAGAGTTTTTTGAAGCTTTAGTTAATCCAATTTCAGAAGAGGTAAAAAATAATAAAGAAGTTTTATCTTTACCACCTTATAAAGCAAATGCTGGCTTTATGAAGAAAATTAGACCTCTAAAATCATCTAAAACTTTAGAAACACCAGATGTTATATCTTTGGGAGGAAAAGTAGAAGAATCACTAAAATCATCTTTTGATGAGGCTTTACATAGATTAGAAAATATTGCTCAAATTAGAAAAGGAATGGTATCTAGAGCTGATGATGCTAAAGAAAATTTAAAATTAGATATAGTTACTACGGGTAGGGGAGATTTAGCAGAAATAGCTCCTGCTACTACAGTAACAACTAGCATTGATAACACCCAAAGTTTACTTGATGAGGTTAGGGAGCTTATAGCTGAAACTAAATTACAAGAATCGAGTGGGTTACCGGCGGTAGCACCTAGTGCTTCATTAGCAGTTCCGTCAAAACCAGGAAAAAGATTAGCTGCTAAATCACGAACTTTAGGTTCTGGAGCACTTGATACTATTAAAGGAATGTTTGATACTATTGTGGGAAGAGGTCTTAAAAACTCTCTTAATGCTTTAAGAGCCGATGCCGATAATTTTAAATATAATCCAGAGGATACAAGAGAGATGCTTTCAGGTATTAAAGATGCTTTTGATAAAGATGTAGCTCATGATACTAGTGTTATGGATTTACCAACTTTAATACGTTTTCCAATGCCACAAAGCGAGGATAAAATTTTAAGTGATTGTCAAAATGAAGTTGCAAGACTGGAAGGGAAAATAGCTACTTTAAAATCTATGATTGATGCAGCCCCTATATGGAGTTTGTGTATTCAAGAAAAAGAGAGAATTAATGACTTAAGAATTAGCATTAGAGATTGCAAAAGTAAGGCAGCTTTAAAATTTTTAGAAAAATATAATCAAGCAGTAGCTAGTAATGATAAAACTAGTGCAAATAATTATCGCCTATTAATATTTGCTTTAATCAATGTTGATGTTTGTAATTGCTCGAATGGTGCCCGGTATGAAATAGAATGTGCACCTGGTTTAACAGAAAAAGATATAATCGATGAACTTCAAGAAATAAAAGATAAAATTTTAGCAGCTCAAATGCATAATCCTGTTGCGGGATTAGCAGCAATTGATGCTGAGTTCATTAACATTATTGATAAGACTATTGATAGTATTTTAGCTGATGTTAAATATAGCATTGATCCAGAATTAAAATTATTAAAATTGCGACAATTAATTCGGTCAAAAACAGGATAGATGCAAATTTTCTGCATCTTTTCTTTACAATTAAAAAAACTTGTGATAACATATTAAATGAAAAGGCAAGGAACAAGACGTTTAAAAGAATTATTTTTGAAGAGAGTTAATGGTTGGTGGAAATTAACAAAATGGCTTTTAAAGAATCACTTGGGAGTCTGATATCTGATTTTAGTAGGATATTACGGTTAAGCTTACGTTAAAAGCTAAAGTTATAAATAAAGGTGGTACCGCGAAAATTTTTCGCCCTTCGTTGGTATCATCTTTTTAATTAGGAGGAATAAAAATGCAAAAATTTAAAGAATTAGACAAAAGAAAAGCAAGTATAATTGAAAGTGAAATACTAGCCTCTTGGAATAGTATTAATGAAATGACCGAAAAACAAATTAAAAATCGTGAAAATGGGGAATATTTTGTTTTTTATGATGGTCCAGCATTTGCTAATGGGTTTCCAGGTCTTCATCATATGGTAGCCAAAAATCTTAAAGATGCAATATGTAAGTATAAAGCAATGAAAGGATATAAAGTCTTACGTAAAGTGGGCTGGGATACGCATGGACTACCTGTAGAAAATCATGTTGAAAAAAAATTGGGAATTTCGAGTAAAAAAGAAATTGAAGCTTTAGGCATTGATAAATTTAATCTTGAGTGTCGTAAAAGTGTTAGAGAAAATGAAGCAGCTTTTACTGATTTAACTAAACAAATGGGGCAATTTATTGATGTAATAAATCCTTATTTAACTTATAAGAATGAATATATCGAAACCGAATGGTGGATATTAAAGAAATTTTACGAAGAAAATATGTTTTATGAAGGAACAAGAGTGGTCCCATATTGTCCGCATTGCGGAACAGGACTCGCAACTCATGAAGTGGCTCAAGATTATCAACAAGACCAAGCTTTAACAGTATATGTGCCATTTAAGAAAAAAGATGAAGATATATATTTTCTTGTTTGGACTACTACGCCTTGGACTTTAATTGCAAATGTAGCTTTATGCGTTAATCCAGATGAAGATTATTCTTTAGTAGAAGCTAAAGGTAATAAGTTTATTTTAGCTACATCTTTGGTAAGTAAAGTTATGGGTGATGAAGTTAAAATACTTGAAACTTTTAAAGGTAAAACTTTAGAATATCAAGAATATGAACAATTAATACCATCTCTTACAGTGAATAAAAAAGCTTTTTATGTTACATGTGATAATTATGTAACGATGGAAGATGGAACAGGTATAGTTCACATCGCTCCAGCTTTTGGTGAAGATGATGCATCTGTTGCTAAAAAGTATGATTTACCTATGCTTAATCCAGTAGGTAAAGATGGTTGTTATACAGAAGGATTATGGGCTAATAAATTTGTTCATGATGTTAATGAAGAAGTTGTTATTTATTTAAAAGAGAATGACAAATTATTTAAGAAGCAAAAAATTATGCATGATTATCCGCATTGTTGGCGTTGTCATACTCCACTTATTTATTATTCAATGCCTAGTTATTACATTAAAGTAAGTGCATTTAAAGATGAAATGGTGGAAGCTAATAAACAAGTTAATTGGTATCCGGCGTATGTTGGTGAAAAAAGATTTGCAAACTGGATAGCTAATGCTAAAGATTGGAATGTATCACGTAGTCGTTATTGGGGTAGTCCTATTCCTTTTTGGAAGTGCGAATGTGGTTATAATCATATGGTTGGCTCTATAAAAGAACTAAAGGAAATGGCAATAGAAGAAATTGGTAAAGATTTTGATTTACATAAACCTTATATTGATGATATTCATTTGAAATGTCCGGAATGTGGCAAAAAAATGACGCGTATCCCTGATGTTTTAGATTGTTGGTTTGATAGTGGAGCGATGCCATTTGCTCAATATCATTATCCGTTTGAAAATAAGGAATTATGGGAAACCCAATTTCCAGCAGATTTTATTTGTGAAGGTATTGACCAAACAAGAGGATGGTTTTATACTTTAATGGTTATTTCGACTTTTGTAAAAGGATGTAGTCCATTTAAGAACGTCTTAGTTAATGATTTGTTATTAGATGCTGAAGGCAAGAAGATGAGTAAAAGTCGTGGTAATATTGTAGAACCATTTACAACAATTAAAGAATATGGAGCGGATACAGTAAGATTTTATCTTCCTTATGTTTCGCCGGTGTGGACCCCTTTAAAATTTGATATTGAAGGGTTAAAAGAAGTTTATTCAAAATTCTTTAATCCTCTTCGAAATACTTATAATTTCTTTGCAATGTATGCAAGTGTTGATAATATAGATATTCTAAAATGTCAGATACCAGTTAAAGAAAGAGAAGAAATTGATAAGTGGTTATTATCAAAATATAATAAATTAGTTCAAAATGTTACTAATGCTTTTGAAGAATATGATTTAAATAAAGTTGTTCGTTTATTAACTGCTTTTGTTTCAGAAGATTTATCAAATTGGTATATTAGACGTAATCGTAATCGTTTTTGGGGGAGTTCTCTTAATGAGTCTAAAAAAGCTGTTTATATAACTACTTATGAGGTTTTAGTAGGTCTATCTAAATTGATTGCACCAATTACGCCTTTCTTAAGCGAAGAAATGTATCGTAATCTAACAGGAGAGGAGTCAGTACATTTAACTGATTATCCAGTTTATGATGCTAGTTTAATTGATGAAGATATTGAAGCTAAAATGGATTTAGTTCGTAATTTAATTTCAATTGGCCGGATGGTGCGGGAAGAAAATAAAATAAAGGTGCGTCAGCCTTTAAGTGAAGCTTTAATTCTTGGTGAATATGAAAGTTTATTAGGAGATTTGATTCCTTTGATTAAAGAGGAATTAAATGTTAAGGAAGTGCTATTTGTAAATGATTTAGATGCTTATATGAACTTTACAGTAAAACCAAACTTTAAAGTGGTAGGAAAAGTTTTAGGATCTAAAATTAAAGAATTTGCAGCAAAACTAGAGTCCTTAGATAAATCTTTAATAAATAAGTTAAATAATAATGAAGTTATTACTGTATCTTTAAATGACGAAGATTTAGAAGTAAATAAAGATATGGTTGATATTAGAATATCATCTAAAGAAGGATTTAATGTGGGCATGGAAAATAATTATTTTATTATTTTAAATACTGATTTAACTCCGGAATTAATATTAGAAGGTATTGCTCGAGAATTTGTGTCTAAAATTCAAAATATTCGAAAGAATGAAAATTATAATATTAGTGATCGAATAAAAATTATTTATAATGGTGATAGTTTAGTTCAAGAGGCTGTTACAGATTTATGCAATTATATTAAGCAAGAAACATTAGCGACAGAAATTAATTATGATGCAGACGTTACAAATAAATTTGATTTAAATGGTCATGAAACTAATATAAAAATTACAAAGATTTAAAATAATTAATTGCGGGCCAAGGGTTCGCTTTTAATTATCTAAAGAGGTGGAAGAATGAATATAATATCAGCTTTTATAGCATTTGATATTTTAATGGTAGTGTATGAGGTAATTATAGGAATTTTTGCGGCATTATATGAACTTAGTGGTCTTACAAAAGAACAAGCAAGGTTTCAAGTAACATCGTTATTAACCGGAACAGGTTTTACAACGCAAGAAAGCGAAAAAATGCTTTCGACTAAAAGGCGTAAAAGAGTGACTAGAGATATAATGATAATTAGCTATATTTTTAATATAACAATAATTTCTACTTTAGTGGCTATTTTTACTTCAATGCTAGAATCAACATGGCAAGAGTTAATCTTTAATTTGCTTATTTCTTCTATTGTCATTGTTTTGCTTTTCTTTTCTAGAAAAATTGCGAAGGTACGTATTAGAATTGATAAAATAATAATGTTTTTGGTTAATAGATTTGTTTATAATAAGGAAAACCAGTTAATAATTTATGATTATTATGAAAATCAAGTTTTAGCTGAAGTTAAATTGAACAATTTGCCAAAAATATTATTGAGAAGTAATATAATAGATTTTTTAAGTAGTAAAAAAGAACTTAAAATATTGATGGTAACGAGGAATTTGCAAATTATAAGTGAGTTTAATTCACAGTTTAAATTTAAAAGAAAAGATACAATATTAATGCTTGGAAGTAAAAAAAATATTACGAATTTGTTTATAAAAAAATAGGAAAGGATTAGCATTTATGAATATTAGTTTATATTTAGAAAAATTGGGACCTATTCCATCTTTTTTGATTAAATATTTAGAGTTAAAAAATTTAAAGCGATTGCAAAAAGTTGGTTATTTTTGTGGAATGGATTATGCTTCTAGTGATGTTTATAATTTTTCTTTTTATATAAGTCGTTTTGATCATTCGTTAACAGTGGCACTGTTAACTTGGAAGTATACTCATAATAAAGAAGCAACTTTAGCAGCTTTATTTCATGATATAGCAACTCCGTGTTTTTCACATGTGATTGATTATATGAATGAAGATTATATTTTACAAGAATCAACAGAAGCTAAAACTGAGGAGATACTAAAGTGTGATGTCGAGCTAAAAAGAATGCTTAGAAAAGATAAAATAGCATTTCGAAATATTAAAGATTTTAAAAAACATTCTATAGTTGATAATAAGAGACCTAAATTATGTGCAGATAGAATAGATGGTATTATTTTAACAAGTCTAGGTTGGACGAAATCTCTTAATTTTTCACAGATTGAAGAAATTTTAGAAAATATAGCAGTTTATCAAAATGAAGATAAAGAACTAGAACTAGGGTTTAAAAATAGGGAAACAGCTAATCGTATAATTTATTTGAATGATTTAATTAATAAAGAATGTCATAGTAATTATGATACATATATGATGTTTTTGTTAGCTAATATTACAAGATATGCTATTAAAAAAATGGTTATTAAGTATAATGATTTATATATTTTAAATGAAGAAGAGCTTATGAATATTTTTAATGCTTTTGCTTCTAAAGATTCTAGTTTTAAGAAAGAATTAGAGAAATTTAGAACGATAAAGAAAAAAGATATATCTGAAATAGAGTTATTTAATATTAAAAACCGATATATTAATCCACTTGTAGAGGGGAAAAGATATGATTATTAGTGTTTAGCTAACGATTACAATATTTTTCTTGACTTTTTCGTCATTATATGGTAGGATACAGCTAATTTCAGGGGTGATTTTATGGCTGATGTGATAAAAAAAGAGCCATATAAGGCAAAGAGATTATTAATAGGGACGGAAATAGCGGAAGATCCTAATTATGTACCTAAAAGAGCTCAAAAAATTGAGTCCCCTTGCCATGAAATAAATTCAGGTGCTACTACTTCAGAATATGATTTAGATAGTATTTTAGCATATACTCAAACTATAACAGAAGAAGAAATGGCCTCTTCCACAATTGTTCATAATAAAAGTCGTTTAGTTGGTAAAAGGCTTCAAAGTAAGGCACATTTAATTCCAGATAAAAAGAATAAAAAAGTCAAAAAGGCTAAAAGAATAACGCCTAAAACTAAAAAGCCAAATATTTTTACTAAAATTTTTAATAAAATAGCAAATAATAAAATTGTTAAAATAATTTCTAAGATTATTTGTTTTATAGCTTTTCTTCTCTCACTTTTTTCCTTTAAAAGTAGTAGTAAATTAAATGTAGCATCAAAGCCAGTGTTTCCACCTCTTGATTATTCCAGTATGGAATTAGAAAATATAAAAAGTATAATTAAAGGATCTAATATAGCATTTCAAAACAGAGATTCAGAAGTTGTTTTTATGGAGCTTGATGCAAGTGAAAAAGTAGATTACTTAATGGAAGAATATAATCTTACTTTGGATGAATTACGCTATCTTTTATTTGCCCTTGATAGTAAATTAGAGGTTGAACATCGTAAAGAAGTAGATAATAAGTATAGTAATATTAGAGCACCAGAAGTTAAATATGTGTCTGACGATTTAGTATCATATAGTGGCCCTGTTACAGATTTACTTTCTAAATTAAATGTTAGTATTGAAGATTATAACAATATAATAGCTCCAACTTTAATTAAAGCTGGTGGTAACCTCAATTATAAAGAGGCTTTTGCTCTAATGACTGTTGCCTTAAATAGATTAATAAGTACTGAATACCCCAATAATCTTTTAGATGTTATAACAGCCCCAGGAGGATTTAACTCTTATGAAAGCGGAGAATATGCATCAGTAAATATTAATGATTATCCTGATGCCTTGGAGGCTTTTACCGATTGCCTTTGGAATTTTATTCAAGATCAAACTATTAGATTGCATGACTATACCGAAATTATGCCTTGGGAAGAGAATAGAGAAGGATATGAATATTTCTTTAATATTTTAGGTAATCATTATGGAGGTAAGCTTTTAGAAACTCAAATAGAATATCAAGATATAGAACCATTCTTAACTTATGGTTAAAAATTAAGATATTCTTTTTCTTGTGTTGTATTTTTAATTTATTTAAAGTATAATTTAATTAGGTAGGTGATGTTATGTATATGTGGATTTCATGGTTAATTTTGATTATTCTGTTAACAGTTTTAGAAGCTATTACGATTAATCTTGTTAGTGTTTGGTTTATCGCAAGTGGTTTAGTAAGTCTATTTTTGTCGTTTTTTGTAGATTCTTTTTATATACAATTTGCGGTATTTGTAGTTTTAGGGTTAGTTTTAATGCTTATTACTAGACCAGTGTTAGTGAAAAAATTTGGTAAAATGAATGTTAAAACTAATTTAGACCGAGTAATAGGAATGGAAGGCGTAGTCACGGAAGAGATTACGAAATTAAAAATTGGCGAAGTGAAAGTTGATGGCAAGCGTTGGAGTGCTATTAGCAATATGAAAATAAATAAAGGCTCAACTGTAATAGTAGAGAGCGTAGATGGCGTAAAGCTAGTGGTTAGAAAGGGTGAAGAGTAATGGAAATATTTATTGCAATTTTAGTATTAGTAATAATAATTGTTATACCTAATATTAAAATAGTTCCACAAGCAAGAGCTTATGTTATAGAAAGGTTAGGAAGTTATTATACAACTTGGCAAAATGGGTTACATTTTAAAATACCATTTGTAGATAGAATATCTAAGACAGTAAGTTTAAAAGAAATAGTTAAAGATTTTGACCCTCAACCAGTTATTACAAAAGATAATGTTACAATGCAAATTGATACCGTAGTATATTATCAAATAACTGATTCAAAGTTATATACTTATGGAGTAGAAAATCCAGTTAATGCGATTGAAAATTTAACAGCGACGACTTTGCGTAATATAATTGGAGAATTAGAGCTTGATCAAACTTTAACAAGTAGAGATATAATTAATACTAAAATGCGTGCAATCTTAGATGAAGCTACAGATCCGTGGGGAATAAAAGTAAATCGGGTGGAAGTTAAAAATATTATGCCGCCTAGAGATATTCAAGAATCAATGGAAAAACAAATGCGTGCAGAACGCGAGCGTAGAGAAAAGATTTTACAAGCTGAGGGTGAAAAGAAAAGCAGTATTTTAATTGCAGAAGGTGAAAAAGAAAGTGCAATTTTAAGAGCAGAGGCTCAAAAAGAAAGCCAAATTAAAATTGCAGAAGGTGAAGCAGCAGCTATGCTTAAAATTAAAGAAGCTGAAGCTAAAGGCATTGAACTTTTAAAGAGTGCTAAAGCAGATAGTGCAGTTTTAACATTAAAAAGTTATGAGGCTTTAGAAAAAGTAGCAGATGGTCAATCTACGAAATTGATTGTGCCAGCTAATCTTCAAGATATTGCAACATTTGGAACTACTTTAGCAGAAACAATAAAAGATAAAAAATAGTTAATTTGAATTATGGAATTACATACGATTGAGCCGTTTTATCGGAAAGATTCAGAAATATTAATTTTAGGGTCTTTTCCTAGTGTTAAATCGCGAGAAGCGGGATTTTATTATGCGCATCCTTGTAATCGCTTTTGGAAGGTTTTAGCTAGTGTTTTTAAAGAAGATATACAAGATAACATTAATTCTAAGAAAAAATTTTTAATTAAACATAAAATTGCTTTATTTGATGTATGTGCAGCTTGTGAAATAAAAGGATCTAGTGATACTTCGATTAGAAAAGTTATTCCTAATGATATTGCTGATATCTTGTTAAATTCAAAAGTTAAGTACATATATACAAATGGAAAAGCCGCTTATAATTTATATAATAAATTAATTAAAAAAAATGTTAATAAGGAAGCAGTAAGCTTACCTAGTACAAGTCCTGCTAATGCAACATTTAATCTTTTAAAATTAACTAAGGAATACCAAATTATTAAAGATAATATGTAAAGAATGAAGAATTAACCTTTATTCTTTTTTTAGTTTATGATATACTTATAATTAGGTGGTAAAAAATGAATAAGTTAAGTAAACTAGGATATACAAAGATTGAAATGTTAATAATAGTTGTTCTACTCGGTATAGTAGCATTTATTACGATAAATAAAACTTCTTATGCTTTTGCAATAGATAATACTAAGGCAATAAATGAAGTGTTAAAATTGATTGAATTGCAAGCAGAGGAATATGCTATGGATAATTTAGACCTTTTTAAAGAATCAGAGACAGCTTTTATTTCGGTTGATGATTTGGTTAAAAATAATTATTTAATTGGAAATAACGAAGGATATATTACAAATCCAGCGGATAGTAATAAAAAATATAATGAAAATAAAATTAAATTAGAATATAATGTAAAGAAAAAAGAAGTAAAAGCGACTTTTATTAGTTAGAATAGGCATAAAATATGTAAAAACTCTTGATTTTTACATATAATTATAATATAATGAAATTGTATTTTGAAAGTGCGTTATTTTGCGCCCTTAGCTCAATTGGATAGAGCGTTAGACTACGGATCTAAAGGTTAGGGGTTCGACTCCCTTAGGGCGCACCATCTTCGAGAAGTAGCACAATTTGGCAGTGCACTTGGTTTGGGACCAAGGGGTTGCAGGTTCAAATCCTGTCTTCTCGACCATTAAGTTTGTAAGTCATTATTTATTAATGATTTTTTTTAAATCTTAAAATAAAAAGATTAGCTTTTGGCTAATCCTCAGGATTACTATCCGTATCTTTATCTTTTCCTAAAATTTTATCAATTGAATAATGATATTTTTTAGCTAATTCGACTAATACGACAGTTAGAATTAAAGTTCGACTTTTTTCGTATCTGTTCCATGTTGGTTGATTTATTTTTAATTCATTGGCAAGTGCTGTTTGCGTTAAACCTTTTTTGTTTCGAATCTTTTTTAGATTTTCACCAGTTATTTTAAATTTAATATCTGGTTTGGCATTAGCATATTTACGCTTGTCACTAAAACCAACTACATAGTCAATAGATACATCAAAATAGTTGCAGAATTGATTTAACCTTCTTAAAGGAATAGTATCAGTACCACATTCCCACATGCTGTAGGAACCTTTAGTTACATTCATTACTTCAGCAACATCTTTTTGTCTTAAGCCCTTTTCCTCTCTAATTTCTTTCATTCTTGGAAATTGCATAACATCACCAGTACTAATTTTCTCAAAAATTATGCTTATATTCGGAATTTGGAGTTTATTTGCATAATATTTTACAATTTAATTGTTATATGATAAACTTATATTGGGTGGTTTAACATGGATAAAGCAAATTATATAAGTGAACTATATGATAATATAAAGGATGATATTGAGTTTGATAGTGATATAATTGCTTTAGAAAAATTACTAAATGCCATGTTAAATATTAATGTTTCTAAAAGTATTACAAATTGGATATATGTAGTGAATAAACCATATTTGAGTAACATAGTGAGTGATGTTGATTTACGCCCTTTAACAAAGGAATTTCCTTTAAAGCTTATTAAAAAAATTAGTTTTTCAAAGTTTATGACTATTATTAATAGTTTAGAATATAATAAAGAGTTAATTTATAATGCTTTATTTGATGTTTTTGAAGAAAACTGTGGAATTTTAGAAATAATAACAGATTTTATAAATAGTGGTTTAAAAGATAAAGAGCGAGAGGTAATATATTTGGTTATAAATAATAGTAATGATTATGCCAAAACAGTTTTTGATATTATGCAGTTTTTAAAAAGAATAATATCTTTGCATTTAAAGAAAGAAAATAAAAATATTAATTTATTGTTAGAATATACAGAAATCCCTAATAATTTGAAAGACAAGTCAGTTTTAAAAAGTTTGTTGATTGATTATATTTGTCTGTAAATATTGTGTAAATTTCTGCGTAATCTCTTCATAAAAGTGTAAATATTTAGTATTATAGTATTGTAAAGGGAGTGAAAATAATGTTATATCCATCAATAGACAAATTACTAAATATAGTAGATTCGAAGTATATTTTAGTTCATGTATCTGCTAAAAGAAGTAAGCAAATGCTAGAGAATAGACATTTTCAAATGAAGACGGCAGAATATGTCAATAAAAAGGAATTAGGAAGAGCATTAGAAGAAATTGAAAAAGGATTAGTAAAAATTCAATAAAAATTCAAAAAACTCTTGATTTTAACTATCTCATATGGTAAGATAGTTATGTTCTTTTGGGGGATTAGCTCAGCTGGCTAGAGCATCTGCCCTGCACGCAGAGGGTCGCGGGTTCGAATCCCACATCCTCCACCAAATGGAATATGACCTCGTATTTTGCGAGGTTTTTAATTTGTAAAAGAATACTGATTTACTAATTATTTGATAATTAATTGTATCTATTATAATTTACAGAAAAAATTATTATTGTTGTTTTTAAATAAGGAAAAATGCTATAATGTTATGGTAGGAGGTTAGGTAAAATGAATAAAATAAAATTAAAATCAAATTTTGATGGTTTAGAATTAAGTGTTTTAATAAGTGAACCAAAGAGTAAAGCTAAAGGAATTGTGCAAATTTCGCATGGAATGGCAGAACATAAAGAAAGATATGTACCATTTATGAATTTTTTAAATGATAATGGTTATATTACAATAATCCATGACCACCGAGGACATGGAGAGAGTGTTAAAGATTTAAATGATTTAGGTTATTTTAAAGATACAAAGGGATTAGCTATCGTAGAAGATTTACGCCAAGTAACACTTTATGTGAAAGAAAAACATCCAAATTTACCTGTATATTTGTTTGGACATAGTATGGGTTCTATGGTGGAGCGTGTTTTTTTAAAGAAATATGATACCATTATTGATAAATTAATTGTTTCAGGTTCACCAAGTAAACTTTATGGGACATCTTTAGCCATTTTACTTGCAAATATAATGATAAAATTTAAAGGCGAACGATATCACAGTAAATTTATTAACGAGTTTGTTTTTGGGGATTATAATAATAATATAAAAGGGGCAAAAAGCGATAATTCTTGGCTATGTAGCGATGTTGATATAGTAGATAATTATGATAAAGATGAGTTATGTGGCTTTGTTTTTACTTTAAATGGGTTTCTTAATTTATTTAGTTTAATGAAAGAAACTTATACTAAGAAAGGTTATTTAGTTAATCATCAAGATTTACCTATTTACTTTATTGGTGGAGAGTGTGATCCAGTTATTGGCAGCAGGGAAGAGCTAATGGATGCAATAGCATTTTTAAAAAATTTAGGTTATCAAAATATAAATTCAAAATTATATCCTAATTTGCGTCATGAATTATTAAATGAAGTTAATAAAGAAGCTATATATGAAGATATTTTAGATTTCTTAAATGCTTAAAATCTCATCATCTGAAATATTAAAAAACCATAAAATTACTATGGTTTTTTTCTTTTACTTTTGTTATAATAAAAATAATAGGGTAGCGTGATATGATGGAAAGAATATTAAAGGCGGCGGAGCTAGAAAAAATAGATGCTTATTTTCGGGCAGCTAATTATTTAGCAGCAGGTGAGCTTTATTTAAAAGATAATCCTCTACTTAAAGAACCATTAAAGATAGAGCATATAAAAGAAAAACAAGTAGGTCACTGGGGAACAACACCAGGGCAAAATTTTTGTTATGTGCATTTAAATCGGATTATTAAAAAATATAATCTTAATATGATTTTCATTTCGGGACCAGGTCATGGCGGGGGAGCGGCTTATTCAAATGTATATTTAGAGCAAACTTATAGTGAAGTATATCCCGATATTACTTATGATGAAATGGGTCTTAAGAAACTTTTTAAAAGATTTAGCTTTCCAGGTGGAACATCAAGCCATGTGGCGCCAGAGATACCGGGAAGCATTAACGAAGGAGGAGAATTAGGTTATAGTTTAGCCCATGCTTTTGGAGCAGTTTTAGATAATCCTGATTTGTGGGCAGCTTGTGTTATTGGCGATGGGGAAGCTGAAACAGGTCCTTTAGCGGCTAGTTGGCAATTAAATAAATTTTTAAATCCTATTACGGATGGGGTAGTTATTCCCATATTACATTTAAATGGTTATAAAATTGCTAATCCTACGATACTGGCACGAATAAGTGAAGGAGAGCTTATTAATTATTTTAAAGGTATGGGATGGGAGCCTGAAATTGTTGAATATATAAATGAATCTCAAGTTCATGAAAAAATGGCAGAGGCTTTAGAAAATGTAGTTTTAAAAATAAAAAATATTAAGAATAATGCTATCCAAAATAAAGATACAACGAGACCTTTTTGGCCGATGCTTATTTTAAAAACGCCAAAGGGCTGGAGCGGTCCTAAAATAGTTGAAGAAAAAATTGTGGAAGGAACATTTAGAGCTCATCAAGTTCCTGTTCAGGTTGATAAGAGTCATGAAGCTAATTTAGCTATTTTAGAAAATTGGTTAAAAAGTTATCGCCCTTTAGAATTGTTTGATACTGAAGGAACGTTAAAAAGAGGTTTGCAAGAATTAATACCTGATAAAAATAGACGAATGAGTGCAAATTTAGTCGCGAATGGAGGACTTGTTTTACAAGAACTTAAGATGCCGGATTTTAGAGATTATATGTTAGACATAAAAGACCCTGGTATTACTAAAGAAAGTGATATGATGAGGCTTTCGATGTTCATTCGGGATATTGTAAAGTTAAATCCTCATAATTATCGGATATTTGGCCCCGATGAAGCTTTATCCAACCGGCTAAACCATGTTTTTGAAGTAACTAATCGGAAGTGGAATGGAGAGACGATTAAAGGAGACGAATATTTAAATACCGATGGAGCGGTTATAGATACCATTTTGTCAGAGCATGCTTGTGAGGGAATGCTTGAAGGATATCTGTTAACAGGTCGTCACGGCTTTTTACATACATATGAAGCTTTTAGCCGGATTATAGATTCGATGGTTAGTCAACATGCTAAATGGTTAAAAATATGTAAAGATATTCCTTGGCGTAAGTCGATATCAAGTTTAAATCTTATTTTGACTAGTCACGTGTGGCAGCAAGACCATAATGGGTACACGCATCAAGATCCAGGATTTTTAAATCATATTGTGACAAAAAAAGCGGATATTGTAAGAATTTATCTTCCTATAGATGCTAATACATTATTATCAACGTTTGACCATATTACGAGAACTAAGGATTATATAAATGTGGTCGTAGCAAGTAAACATCCAAGCTTGCAGTGGCTAAATAAAGAAGAAGCTATTAGGCATTGTACTAAAGGCTTAGGACGAATAGACTTTGCAAGTAATGATGATGGAAGTGTGGATATAGTGCTTGCTAGTGCCGGAGATACACCTAATTTAGAGATTATTGCTGCATCAAAGCTTTTACAAAAATATTTGCCTCATATTAAAGTTCGGGTTATAAATGTTATTGATTTAATGAAATTAGTTAGTCATGAAGATCATCCTCATGGCCTTACCGACAATGAATATGACGCTTTGTTTACTATAGATAAACCTATTATTTTTGCTTTCCATGGTTATGCTAATTTAATTCATGAGTTAACTTATAAAAGACATAATAGTAATTTGCATGTTAGAGGCTACAAAGAAGAAGGTGCTATAACGACATCTTTTGATATGCGAGTGTTAAATGGTATAGATAGATATAGTTTAGTAAAACTTGCTTTAAAACATTTAAATATAAATACGAAAGAAGCTTTGCAATTAGAGCAATATTGTGATGAATTGTTATGTAAGCATCATGAATATATTAGAGAATATGGAAAGGATATTCCGGAAGTAACAGATTTTAATATTAAGGAAGGAGTAAATTAAAATGATATATGATTTTATTATAGTTGGAGCAGGAATTGGTGGCTTGAGTGCCGGCCTTACGCTTGCAGAACGTAAAAAAAGAGTGCTGATGCTGGAGAAAAATAGTTTACCAGGGGGCCTTTTTACAACATTTAAAAAAGGTCGCTTTGAATTTGATACAACTCTTGCAGAAATCTACAATTATGGTGATAGTGAACATATTGGTGATTTGCAAACTTTGTTTATAAAATATGGTTTGGATATTAAAACAGCGGTAATTCCTTTTAATACGAAAATAAAAGTAGCATCTTCAAAAGAAGAAATAGAAATAAAGGGTAAATTTGAAGATTTTATTGTAAAATTAGAAGAATTAACGGAAGGCTCAGTAGAACCTATAAAAAATATTTTTAAAATAGTAAAAGAAATACATGAAGCTTTAAAACTTATTGAAGACGATAAAATACCTAGTGAAGAAGAGTATGCTAGTTTTTATAAATATTTAACGATGAATGCAATTGAAGCTCTAGAAGATATAAAAGTGCCTTCGGCAACGATACATCGCTTAAGTTATTTGTGGCTGGAAATTGGTAGTCCCCTTAATAAATTAAGTTTTATTGATTATGCCGAATTTATGTATAAATTAATATTTAAAAAAATGGTAGTTTTGGAAAATAAAACTTTAGATTTAGCCATTAAAATTGTAAAGAAATATCAGAATAAAGGCGGCAAACTTTATTATAACTCAGAAGTTGTAGAAATTAGAGATGAGAATGATTTAAAAATAGTGGTTACAAAAGATGGCAATATTTATAAAGCTAAACATGTTATATGTGATATATCCCGGAATTATGCTTTAAAAACCTTAATTAAAAATCCATCAAAGAATGCGATTAAGATAGAACAAGCAAGAACGCTTGCTCCTAATAGTTTAACAGTATATTTAGGCTTAAATAGTGATGCGACAAGCTTAGGTTTAACTAATTATCATTATTATCATTTTCATAATTTAAATAGTTTAGTTAATGTCTCTTCCATGCAAAAATTAAAACATAATACATTTGAAGCTATAGTACCTAATGTTGTAAATGAGAGTGCGAGCCCTAAAGGAACAACTATTTTGGTTTTAAAAACGGATTACTATGCTGATTTGTTTAATAAAGTGAGTGCGGATAATTATGAGGCTACCAAACTAGATTTAGCGGAAGATTTAATTACGCAATTTGAAAAAGCTTTTAATATTACTGTACATCCTTATATTGAAGAAATAGCAGTATCTTCACCATTTACGATTATGAAATATATAAATAGTCCTAATGGTACTACTAAGGGGTATATGCGACTTGGTTATGATAACTCAGTTAATCGTTTACTTGCTCAAAATGAAGAAGAAATACCAGGCATTAGTTTTGTAGGTTCTTATGGAGTATTTGGAAGTGGTTTTGATAATGCTTTTTATAGTGGATATTATGAAGCGGGGAAATTACTAAAAAAGGAGGCGAGTAAAGATGGAAAATAAAATAGAGCTTTTGAAAAAAGAGCGTGAAAGTATTATTAGTGGTTATAGTGGAAAAGGACTTGCCAAGACACATATTGAGAAGGAAATAGAAAAATTTTCGGGACTTCAACACGTAGTAGTAAAAGAAATAATAGAAGAGACACCAACAGTTAAAAGTTTTATTTTAGTACCGGATGAAAAAGTAGAAACTTACAATCTTGCACCATTTAAAGCAGGAGAGTATATAAGTATTATTATTGATAATAATAACGAATATACAACTAGAGCTTATACTATTTCTTCTTCACCAGGAGTTAAAAATATGTACCGGATAACGGTAAAGAAAGAAGATAATGGTCATATTAGCAAATATTTAGTTGATGAGTTAAAAGTGGGCGATAAACTTACAATAACAAAACCAATGGGCGAATTTACTTATAATTATATCCGGGATGAAGAAAATGTTATTGCCATTGCTGGGGGAAGTGGAATTACACCATTTATCTCGCTTGCTCATGCTGTTATCGAAGGAATAGAGCCTTGCAACTTAACAGTTTTTTATAGTGTTAAAACAGAACAAGATATTATTTTCAAAAAAGAAATAATGGAAATAAATAAAAATGTTAAGTTTGTAATAACTCTTACAAGAGAAGAAAATGAAAATTATTTATGTGGACATATTACTAAAGAAATGCTAGAGCCATATCTAAAAGAATTTAACACTATATTTATGTGTGGACCTAAAGAACTATATAAAAGTATGAATAATATTTTGAGGGAGTTTAATATTCCTAAAAAATGTGTACATTATGAAGCATTTAAAAGAGATTATACTCCGCTTGTAGAAGAAAGTTATGAATTAAAAGTTATTTTAAAAAATGATTTTATCTTAACTACATGTAAGAGTACAGAAACACTACTTGATGCAATGGAGAAAGCTGGCATAAAAGCTCCATCAGCTTGTCGTGTGGGAACATGTGGCTTTTGCAGAAGTATATTACTCGAAGGTAAAATAAAAATGGTAGGAGCAAGTCTTAAGAAAACAGAACTTGATAATAGCTATATCCATCCATGTGTTACTTATCCGGAAAGTGATATAGTTTTAAGATTAGATGTTTAAAAAAGGTTACAGAAATTCGTAACCTTTTTATATTCTTCCAAGTAAGTAGTCGGCGGAGACATTATATTTTTTACAGATGGTATAAAGAAAGGGGGTAGCTATTAAGTTTCTTCCTCTTTCATAATTCGCAATTACTGCTTGAGTAGTATTTAATTCTTGAGCTAGCTTTTTTTGCGTTATTTTATTCGCTTTTCGAAATTCTTTTAATCTAGATGCTGCTTTTTCTTTTCTAACTTTGTTTTTAATTTCATTTTTTTCTTCAGTAATTCCTAAAGCATAATCTAAAGATATATTAAATGTTTCACAAAAATCTATAAGTCTTTTGATAGGAATTATGTCATTATTAGTTTCCCACATGGCATAACTACTTCGACTAATTTCTAAAAGCTGTGCTGTTTCTTCTTGTGTTTTTCCTAGACTTTCGCGTATTTTCTTAATATTTGTATTATTAAACATAATTTTCACCTAATTAATTCTCTCATTAATATTAAATTTGAAAAATTATTTGTCGTGAATAGAAATATTTTTCTTGACTTTTGATATATGAGATATTATAATTTCAATATAAGCTAGAAAATTCTAATATGATTGGCTAGCATATATTGGAGGTAAGTATAATGAAGTTTGAAACATTAAAGAAAGATAATAAGAAAAAAATAGCAATAGGAGTTATTGCAGTTATATCCATAATATCAGTATTAATATTTGCGAGGTCTTTTGCTAAATATAAACTAACACAGAGTATACCACTAGCAAATGGAACAATAAATTATACCGTACCTGATTTAAATATGATAGCAATATACCAAGAAAACGATAGTGGAGAATATGACAAAGTAAATACTATACCAAGTAGTGGTTATACTTTTAGTAATGAGAGTTATTGTGCTACATTAAAAGATAATAGTTTTGAGAAGAATGAAACTATTACAGTAAATTATAATATGGATACAAAAACAATATCCATAGTACCAATAACCGAAAAAACAAGATGCTATTTATATTTTGATAAAATAAGAGATATAGAAAAACCAGTAATAAGTAAGGTGGAAGCAACAGAGGTAACAAAGACGAGTATAACGGTTAAAGTAACAGCAACAGATAATGAAGGAGTGACAAAATACTACTATAGTATAAACAATGGAACATACACAGAAGAAACAACAAATATACATACATTTAATGGTTTAACTAAAGGAACAAGTTATACAATCAAAGTAAAAGCAGTAGATGCGGCCGGAAATGAATCAGAAGTTAGTACAACAACAATAACAACAGAGAATGATACAGCAGGTGATATAATATTAGCCGGGATAGCAGTAAATACTGGAACTCCAAACTTTAGTAAAACTAGTTGCAGTAGTGGATGTGATGAAGTAACAGTAGGAGTATACAAAACACAAGATAATGATGGAGTTAGTTATTACTATAGAGGAGATGTAGAAAATAATTACCTTAAGTTTGCTGGCTTTTGGTGGAGAATCATTCGCATCAATGGTGATGGAACAATTCGTATTATTTATGACGGAACAGAATATCATGCGAACGGAGCAAGTACAAGTGATAGTATAGCAGTAGCAAGTACAAAGTTCAATTTAAGCAAGGATGATAATGCATATGTAGGTTTCATGTATGGTACAGAAGGTTCAACAACGTATGAAACAACGCATACTAACACTAATAAAAGCACAATAATGACAGCACTTGAAACATGGTATATAAATAATTTAGCAAATTATGCAAATAAAATAGACATCAACGCCGGATTTTGTGGAGCTAGATCAAGAAGTACAAGCAAAACAGAAATAAATAATACTGGAGGAATAGGAACAACTACAACATATTATGGAGCATATGTAAGATTAATAGAAAATAAAACACCAAATTTAGGATGTACAAATAGTAATGATTTATATACAACAAAAGGAGCGACAAGAGGAAATAAGGCAATGGATAAGCCAATAGGATTAATAACAGCAGATGAAATGGTTATGGCTGGAGCTGTAGTAGACAAGACCAATGAGAGTTATTATTTGTACAATTCTAAAAGATATTGGACTATGACTCCCGGCCGTTATAATAATCATGCTGATGTTATCAGTAGTGATTGCTATGATACTCATTATAATAGATTGGGTAGTTTTGGATTTGCTTTGGCAACAGGAGGCTCTGTTAGTAGTACGACAGGCGGAAACAATGCTCGTCCTGTCATAAATCTCCGTGCTGATGTTGAACTTACAGGTTCGGGTACTGGCGAAGACCCATTCATAGTAGTTGGAACTGAATAGCTTTTTAAACATTAACTATATTAACTTGATAAAAGTATTAGTTAATGTTTTTTGTTTAGCATTTTCTATTGGTATAAAACATAATTTTTTATTGGTGGTTATATGTTTATTGCACATCGAGGGTTAGTTACCAAGATTATTAAAGAAAATACACTTGAAGCTTTTAATGAGGCGATAAAGTCACCTAAGTATGCTGGTTTTGAACTTGATGTTTATACTAGTCGTGATGGTTATTTTGTGGTGCATCATAACCCATTAGTTGAGGGAAAGTTTATTTGGAAAACTGATTATAAAGAACTAAAGAAAAAAGGATTAATAAAACTTGAAGATGTTTTAAAACTAGAAACTGATAAAATTATTTTAATTGAAATAAAAGATATAAATATTGATATAGCAAAGTTTACTAAACTTTTAAATAAATATAAAAATAGAAATATTTATGTTATGAGTTTCTTTAATAGTGTTATTAGAAAGTTTAAAGATGTTTCCTTTAAGGTAGGAGTATTAAATTATGTTTTAAATAGTACAAGTACTTATAACTATGATTTTATGGGTATTTTATATGATGTAGCTAGTACTCATATGGTAGATAGTTTAAAGAAACTTAAGATTGAAGTGTTTTTATATGCTTTAAATAAAAAAGATAAATATATTTATAACGGTGTTTATTATATTATTGATAATTATTTAAATTAGTTCCACGCTTCGACAAATATCGCACACATACTATGTTATTATAGCCTCTATTCAGTGAGAAATGGAGGTGAAAATCATCATAACTGAAATAGAAAATGATTTTAAAGGTATTTTACAAGATAAATATTTTAAACCTTTTTTTAAAAATGAAGAAGCTTTAATAGACTTTATTAATTCTTATTATAAATTTCGAGGTATAAATAAAACTTGTAGTATTACAAATATATCTTTGCAACATAATATAATACCAGATAAAGATAAATTAAAATGGTATTATGCGGATATACTAGTAACCATGGAAGATGGTGAGATAGTAATACTAGAAGCTTATACTTATTTTGGTAAAAGAGAATATGCTAAAAGTTATAGTTATGCTTGTCGCACTTATTCTAACCAAATTAAAAGAGGGCAAAGGGATTATGAAAATAATAAAAAAGTAACCTGTTTAAATCTTATGACTGGTAATTTTCGTTTATGTAACGAAAGAATTATAAATAGGTATTTAACCATTAATAAAGATAACTTGCAAATAATTGATAATGGTGAGATAGAATTAGTCTTAATAAGACTTGATTTATGCAATAATGTAAATTATAATAAGAGTAAAGAGAGATTTATTAAATGGCTAAAAATAATAAATGCCAAAAGTTTTAAGGAAATGGCGAATTTTGCGAAAGGAGTACGAGTAATGGAACAATCAGTAGAATTTTTAAAAAGATATTGCACAGAAAACTTTGACCATGGTTTTAATGATATAGTTGAAACTCATGCTTTTGAAGCGGCCGAAGAAGCAATAGAAAAAAACACCAGAGAAACAGCAAAGAGTATGCTAAAAAAGGGTATTAAAATAAATTTAATTAAAGAGATTACAGGCTTATCTAAAGCAGAAATTAACAAATTAAAAAAAGAAATATAGATTGTAAGTAATCTATACTTTTTTTGGCTTTTTTACTAAATATAAAATGAGTCCAATCATAATAAGAGGAATGATTATAGATATATAAGGGAGAATATAATATATTTTTAATTGATTTACATAGTTAAATGAAAATACATTATCAATTAAATAAACAATTAGTATTAATATAGCAATACTAGAATAATGATTTTTTCGTTCAGGGACCATTTCTTTAATTGAATAAATAGCCATACTAGCAGTAATAAATAAATCAATGATCCAAATAATAGATAATACATTTTCCATTTTTTCAATAAATTTAAATAATTTAATTTGTTTTAAAACCATATACTCGGGAAATCTAAAGATATTAACCAATGCTTCGCCTAAAACACCATTAATAGAGAATGCTGTTAGGACTAATAAAATACTAGCAAAAAGGTAAGTTTTGATTAAGTTTTTACATTCACCAGTGATATTAAGAGTTAATAAATTTGGAAAAGTGCTTATGCCAGCAAAAGTTATAGCAGTACTTATTAAACTTTTAGGCGATGTTGTTAAAATAGGGAAGAAATTAGTGGTTTCAAATAAGCCTAATAAGCTTAAAAATATGATTAGAAAAAATATAATACTAATAGGTAAGAGAGAACCAGCTAATCTAGTAAGTCCTTTCATTCCTTTAAAAGCTGCATATGTAGCTAAAATAATAAAAGGAATGGTTACAAAAAATTCTGGCGAGCTCACTAAGAGGAAACTTACAATAAATATTTTATAGATTATAAGAACGTAAACAAGTATAAAGATACTAATTAGAAGAAATAATATTCGGGATATAATTCCTATTATTTTATGATTATTAAATACTTCTTTCAATGTTTTGTTCTTTTTTTCTTTAATAATATAAGAATATGCCCACATAATAGCTAATCCTAAAAATATACCTAGTAAAGCGCCAATATAAGAGTCTTTACTTGATCTATCAAATAAAAGTGAGAAACCAAAACCCAAAAATAAATTTCTCGTTAAAAAATATGCGATGTATGAATTATTTGATTTCATTCTTTCACCTCAAAAATAAGTCCTTTTTTATTAATTTTAAAATCTAAATCATAAGTGAATTTCTGTGTTGTCCATAAATAAAAATCTTTTTTGCGATATTTGTTATAATAGTTTTTACCAATATATAAAATGTTGGAATTAGCTAACTGGAGTTTTTTTAAGATTTCGTCCATTTTACTTTCGATAATTTTTTTAAATATTTTTTCTAATTCCAAATAAGCTTTTTCTTCTTTTAAATTATAATTGCAATTATCTTCATTAATGCGACCATTTAATTTACCTGTTATTTTTACTTCTTGGTCGCTCGGTTCAATCTTGATTTTAGCTTCATAAATACTCACAACTGTTTTTTTATCTTCGCTGCAACTTTTTTCAAAAAATACCGTTTTTGATTTAAAATTATTAAGGAGATTGATAATAGGTGCTTCCTCAGTATTAAAAATATATTTAAGCTCAAAATCTTTAAAAACTCCCATACCAGATAAGACAATATTTTTATCTTCCAGTTTAAAGACAGAAGCGATAGCATCTTCGCCAGGAGTTAAAATGTTTTTGAGAGTTTTGGTAAAAGGAGCATAGTATCCAACACTATTAGAGTCATTGCTATTTTCTAACATGTCAGCAATAAAGGTAGAAGCTATAGGTTTTTCAGTGCTTGTAGCTTTAATTATTTCTTCGGCGGTGTTTTCAGAAGTTATAGCAAGATAAAATTCGTTACGAAATTTGGAGCTACGAATTAAATATTCGCTAATGTTTTTTAAATGATATTTCGCAATATCTTCACTAATAATTACAACTTCTATGTGGTCATAGTAAGGAACTTTATCAGAAAAGTTACCATTATTGGCGAAGGCTTCAGTGATAGTTTTACCATGTCCTGTAACATTATAGGTGCTAGATGAGGCGGAAGAAGAATCACCTTCTTTTTTAGTACTTAGAATTTCAAAAGTTACGACATATTCTTCATTTACATAATCAATGCCAACCCCAGATATGATAGCTAAATCATTAAGTTCGTTATAATCGTAGCATCCGCTTAAAAATAAGGGGATTAAAAGCAATATTAATAATTTTTTCATGAGTTTTCTCCTTGCATTGTTCTATTTTTATGTGTAAGCATTTCACTTCTTTTGGTTTCTTTTTTAACTTCACCTTTTAAAGCAGATTTAAATATGTATACTTTGTCAAATGGTATTAATGGGAAAAAGTAAGGTTTACCAAAAGAATAGACATCGTTGATGCGAATTAGAAAATATAATAAGCCAAAAACTATCCCTAGAATTCCATAAAAAGAAGCTAAAATAATAAAAATAAATCGCATGTGTCTTAAAGCACTAACTACTTCTACTTCGGTAAACATTAGACTTGCCATAAAGGTAAGAGATATAACAATTATCATAATAGGGCTTACAATACCTGCGGATACGGCTGCTTCTCCTAAGACTAAAGCTCCGAGTATTGATATCGCACTACCATAAGAGTTAGGAAATCTGATATCACTTTCTCTTAACATCTCACATATTATAAGCATCAAAAAAGCTTCAATAATGGCTGGAAAAGGAACACCATCATGTTGGATACTAAAACTCACCAGTAAATTAGTAGGAATAGTCTCTTGATTATAATTTACTATCGCAATATATATTGCCGGCATTGTCATTGATAAGAAATAACAAACGAAACGTAAAATTTTTAAAAAGTTGACATTCTTACTTTTGTTATAAGCATCAACTCCGGGATTTACAAAATCAATAAAAAAAGCTGGTAAAATAATGGCAAAAGGACTAGTGTCGATGAGAATTACAATTTTTCCTTCTAGTAGGGCACGGGATACATTATCTGGTCTTTCTGTTAGTTGAAATGTAGGGAAATGAACTTTAGCTTCATCACTAATTAAATGGCCTAAGGTACTAGCATCAATAATACCATCGATATCAATTTTGGCAATCTTTTTATTAATGCTTGTAATTAATTCTTCTTCTGCAATATCCGAAAAATAAAGAACTCCCACTTTGGTTTTAGTTTTTCTGCCTATTGTAAATTCATCTGTTTTTAAGGTATTAGATTTAATTCGTCTTTTAACAAGTCCCATATTAATTTGGTAATTTTCCGTAAAAGCATCCTTTGGACCATTAACAGCAGGCTCAGAATCAGGTGTGGAAACACTTCTATTAATATCTGCTTTGGTTTCAATTGCTAAAATTACTTTTCCTCTAATTACAACGGTAAATCCGTTAGTAATGTAATATTCTATTTCATCATGTTTTTTGATTTCTTTAGTATTAGGTCCTGGTAAAATGCTATCTAAATTAGATACTTTGCCACTTTTATTGCTACTTATAAAACTGAGATTTTTTAGAATATAGTCATTTACTTTATCACTGGAACTAACTGTTTCTAAATAGACTATGTATACAGTATCTAATAAAGATAATTTAACTTTTTTAATAATTAAATCAGGATTTTTTGAAAATTCGGTTTCTATTCTTTTAATTAACTTATTTTCCATAGGCTTCACCTGATATTATTATTGGTAATTTTTAGTTATCTATACTTAAATATAAATAAGTAATTGACTTCACTCTAAAATTATTGTAAAATGAAATAGTAGTTTATTTGATGGAGTTGTACTCAAGAGGCTGAAGAGGGGTCCCTGCTAAGGATCTAGGTCGGCGAATGCTGGCGCGGAGGTTCAAATCCTCTCAACTCCGCCATGAAGAATTTTTCCCTCAGTTTTTGAGGTTTTTTATTTTAAGGAGGAAATATGGAATATATTATTACTTTTATTGAAGGGTTAGCTTCTTTTATTTCTCCTTGTGTTTTACCAGTTATACCTATTTATGTTTCTTATTTTGGAGTACAGAAGGTTCCTAAAAAAACAATTATAAATAGTATAGGGTTTGTACTGGGGTTTAGTTTAGTATTTATTTTATTAGGTGTTTTTGCTGGAACATTTGGGCATTTAATTCATGAATATTCAACTTATATAAATATTATTTTAGGAATTTTTTTAGTTATTATAGGTTTAAATTATATAGGAATTTTAACGATTAACTTTTTAAATAAAACAAAAGAAATTAATTATATGCAAAAAGATTTAACACTTTTAAGTGCTTGTTTTTTTGGTATGTTTTTTGCCTTATCATGGACACCATGTGTAGGAGCTTTTTTAGCTAGTGCGCTTATTACAGCTAGTACGACCGGGAGTGTTTTAAAAGGTGCTACACTTTTATTTTTATATTCACTTGGTCTTGCTATTCCTTTTGTGATAACAACAATATTTTTAGAGAAAATTAAGAAAACATTTAATTTAATAAAGAAGAATTATAATATTATAAATAAATTAGCAGCTAGTATTTTAATCTTTAGTGGTTTATGGTATATTATAAGTAATGTATTAAAAATTGGAGGTTAGTTAATGAAGCAAAAAGTTAAAGTTATTTTGGAATTTGTGATATTTATAGTTGTATTGGGAGGTATAACCTTTTTCTATTATTTTAGTGGTAATAATAAGGATATTTCTGATGATACGAGCGAAGTTGGAATTATTGATGTAAATGATAGTAATTTTGAAAGCGTAGTGTTACAATCAGATATTCCAGTAATTTTAGAATTTTCATCAAATATGTGTCCTCCATGTCTTACTATGATTCCGACCTTAATTGATATTGCTAAAAATAATAAAAATGTGAAAGTTGTAACTTTAAATACAAGTGATAAAACGACTGCGAAAACTGCTGAAAAATATATGATAGAAGCTACTCCGACAATTATGATTATTAAAAATGGTGAAGTTGTTAATACATTTATGGGAGCAGTTAATAAAGAAACTATCATGAAAGGATTAGAAGAGTAATGAAGCCAAGACACGTTATAATGGTTATAATTTTAATATTTGTGATATCAATAGTTATAAGTAATAGAGGAGTTGAAAATTTGGTGTGTGTAGCAAATGGAACAATGTACGAATACCCTTCTAAATCAACGCTTAAAATTAGTTTAAAGGATAATAAAATTAAAGATATTAAAGTATTGATTGACGTTACTCTAAGTGAGGAGCAAAAAAAAGATAAAAGTAATATAATTGAAATGATAAAAGCTCAGGGCAAATCAGATGTTATAGAGACTGAAGATGGATTTACTCTTTCTTCAGGAATGGATGGAAGCTATATTACGAGTATGGGACTTTCTAATAATACTAAATATAAAGAATTAAAAGAAGTGTTAGAAATACAAGGATTTAAATGTGAGTAGAAAAGTATTAAGCAAATTAAATTTTAGTTTGCTTTTTAAATGCAACTGAAAGTTGCTAGTATATATATTTGAAATGTAATAAAATAGTAATAAGAAAAGGAGTGAGTTTAAATTGAAATTTGGAGAAAATTTAAAAAATTTAAGAAAACTTAAAAAGTTGTCGCAGGAGGAACTTGCCGAAAAAATAAAAGTTTCAAGACAAAGTATTTCGAAATGGGAAACAGGAGAGGCTTATCCCGAAATGAATAATTTACTAGAATTATGTAAAATATTTCATTGTAAAATTAATGATTTAGTCAATGACCAAATATTAGATGTTGATGCTTTAAATGAAGATGTTAAAAAAAGAGTAGTAACATTAAAAAAAGATGAACAAAATAAAATGAAAGCTATTAGTAGATTTTTGAGTATATTTGCGAAAATCGGGAGAGTATTTTTTCTAATTGCACTTCCTTTTATTATAATGGGAATGATTGTATTTCCTTATATAATGAGTATGGTAGAAGTGAGGGAGAATGAACTTACTTTAAAAGGAAATGATATTCTTAGTTTAGTAGAGGAAAATGACAAAGTAATATTGAAAGTAAATGGTATTGCTGTTATGGATGAAGAAAAAGAAATAGTAAGTAGAGAAATAATAAATGTAATCAATAATAATTCTAAAGGATTAATTATTGGTTATGTAGAAGTAGGCTTATTGACACTTTTGGTGGTAGTGTATTTACTTACTTTGATATTTAAACATTTAAGTAAATTATTTGATAATTTAAGTAGTGGCGATACACCTTTTACTTTAGAAAATGTAAGTCATATCAAAAGAATGGCATGGCTTATGATACTGTCCATAATCTTGCCTAATATTGGTGGAGTTATATTTAATGTTCTTTTAACTAATGGGGTAAAAATGGATTTTGAAGTCTTTGATATTGTAGAAGTATTGTTTTTATTTAGTCTAGCTTATGTTTTTGAATATGGTAGATTAATACAGACTGATAGTAAAAGAAAAATATATGGTGATACGTATGAATAAAAGAGATTTTATAGATGCCTTAAGAGCAAAAATTAATTATAGTGAAGAGGATACTTTGATAATTAATGATATTTTAGAAAAGCATTTCTTTATTAGTAAGAAAAATAAAGATAAAATTATAAATGAATTATGTAGTACGCTTAAGATAGAGGAAAATGCTGCCAGTAAAATTTATAATGAAGCTTGTGATATAATAGATAAGGAAATTAAGGATAAAATAAGACATCCTTTTAAAAATAGAGATTAAAATAAATGGTGGTTATTTTGGGTGTTTTTATGCTATAATAGTTTTAAGAAAGAAGGTCTATTATGAGTGAAGAAGAAAAAATAACTGAAATAAAAGAACAAGAAAATATAGAAATTGAGCCATTATCTTTGGATTATGTTTCTTTTGATGAATTTAGTAAGTCAGATTTTAGAGCAGTAAAAGTTAGAGATTGTAAAGCAGTGCCTAAAAGTAAAAAATTACTGGAATTTACTTTAGATGATGGAACCGATAATACTAGAACTATTTTAAGTGGGATACATGAATATTATGAGCCTGAGGATTTGATAGGTAAAACAGCGATTGCTATTCTTAATTTGCCACCTCGGAAAATAATGGGAATAGATTCTTCTGGAATGCTTTTATCTGCGGTATATACCGTTTTGGGTGAGGAAAGACTTTATCTTTTGCTAGTTGATGATAAAATTCCGGCAGGAGCTAAATTATATTAATTATAAGTGACCAATTTTAATGTTGGCCTTTTTTGTATGAATATTTAATTATTCCGCAATAAAATTTTATAAGAAAGGTACATAAATAATAAAGGAATGTATCATTTGAGTAAAAAAATTTTTTATTTGGCAATAATATGTTTAATATGTATTACTAGAAATCTTAGTGAGCTGAATTAAAACTTTGATTAGACTATGTTAAAATTGTGATATAATATTTAGAGAAAAGAGTGCATTTATGAAAAAGAAAAAAGGCTTATATTATGCTTTAATGGTAGTATCGATCGTTTTAGTTTTACTAGCAGTTTCGATATTTGAAAAAACTAAAATTATAGCTCCTATTATTTTGGTTATGGGTATTTATTTGTTTTTAGGAGCAATTATTAAATTATGTAAGACTAATAAAAAGCTTAAAAGTACGGTTATATGTGCTTTAGATTTGCTTTTTTGGCTGCCTTAAGAATAGGAATTTAAAATGATATCATTTGATTATAAGAAAGAATTTAAGGAGTTTTATAGTCCTAAGAATAAACCTTGTATTATAAATATTCCCAAAATGAATTTTATTGCTGTAAGAGGAAGTGGAGACCCAAACAAAGAAGATGGAGAATATAAAAAATCAATTGGTCTTTTATATGCTATAGCTTTTACTTTAAAAATGAGTTACAAAGGAGACTATAAAATAAAGGGTTATTTTCCTTATGTAGTTCCACCTTTAGAAGGATTGTGGTGGCAAGATAATAATACTGAATTAGACTATAATAGAAAAGATGATATGAATTTTATATCAGTTATTAGATTACCAGATTTTATAACTAAAGAAGATTTTGACTGGGCTATTAAAGAAGCGACTAATAAAAAAGAAATTGATTTTAGTAAGGTAGAATTTTTAACTTATGATGAAGGGTTGTGTGTTCAGTGTATGCATATTGGCTCTTATGATGATGAACCGGCAACTTTAGAATTAATGCATCAATATATGATAAATGAAGGATATGATTTGGATATAACAAATACAAGATTTCATCATGAAATATATCTTAGTGATCCGAGAAGATGTGATGCTAAAAATTTAAAAACTGTAATTAGGCATCCAATTAAAAAAGCAAAATAGAGGACTAAAAAATGAATGAATATATAAATTTAACTTTAGATAATATTGATAAGGAACATATATGTTGTGCCATAGGTGATCCTAAACATCAAAATGGTGTAAATAGTAAAAAAGAATGGATTAAAAGCAAATTAAATGATGGGCATGTATTTCGAAAACTTAATGCAAGAGGGAAAATTTTTATAGAATACGAGCCTGTAGATTCAGCTTGGGTTCCGATTAATGGTAAAAATTATGAATATATTTATTGTTTATGGGTGGCAGGTTCTTTTAAAGGAAAAGGTATAGCTAAAGAATTATTAGAATATGCGATAAGTGATGCAAAAGAAAAAGGTATGAGTGGAATATGTACGATATCTTCTAAAAAGAAAAAGCCTTTTATAGGAGAGAAAAATTTCTTTATGCATTATGGTTTTAAAGTAATTGATGAAATAGGTGATTATGAATTATTAGCTCTTGCTTTTGATAATAACGAAGTTCCTAAATTTAATGATAAGGCAAGAAGGATGAAAATAGATAATAAAGATTTTACAATTTATTATAGTCCAGAATGTCCTTATGTAATTTATGAAGTAAATGAATTAACAGAGTATGCTAAAGATAATAATATAAAAATTAATTTTATTAAAATAGATAGTTTAGAAAAAGCTAAAAATGTTCCTTGTGTATTTAATAATTGGGCTAATTTTTATAAGGGTGAGTTTATTTCTAATACAATATTAAATGCTAATTCTTTAGCAAAACTAATTAATAAATAAAATTATATAAATCATAGAATTAATAATTAAATTAGGGCATGAAAGATAGAAGATTTCTTTTTTTCATGATATAATTTAGATGAACAAAAGGAGTAATAATTATGGAACAAGAGAAATTTGGTAAATTTATTAAAGAAATAAGAAAAAAGCATAATCTTACCCAAAAAGAATTTGCTGATAAATATAATGTTACTTATCAAGCAGTAAGTAAATGGGAAAATGGCCTTAATATGCCTGATACTCTTCTTATGAAACAAATTAGCAAAGATTTTGATATAAGTATGGATGAACTAATAGAGGGTGAATATAAAAATAATAAAAGTAAAAAGAAAGTTATGGCTTTAATTATATTAGTTGTAATAGTTTTTCTGGGAATAGTTTCTTTAATTATTTTTAATCCATTTAATAATGATGATTTTCATTTTAAAACTTTATCTACTGCGTGTGAAAACTTTACGATATCAGGAAATATTTCTTATAATAAAAATAAATCGGCGATATATATAACTAATATTAAGTATTGTGGTGGGGATGACATCGAAGAATATAAAAATATTGAATGTATTTTATATGAAGTAAATGAGGATACGGAAACAAAAATAAGTTCTTTTAAATCTAAAAATGAGAAAATAAAATTAGAGGATTTTTTAGAAGATGTTACTTTATCAGTAGAAACTTTCGAAAAGGCTTGTGAATATTATGAAGAAGATAGCCTATATTTAGCAATAAATGCGACAGATTATAATAATAAAATTACTACCTATAAAATACCTTTAAGATTAAATAATTGTTTAGATTAAATATATAACTCAACTAAATGTTGAGCTTTTTCAACTCTTTCGTTATTGGTTTTATGCTAGTTTTTATTTTAAAATGTTAGAGGAAGGAGAAAAAAATGAAAAAAAATTTAATTTTAATGGTAGTAGTAGTTGCTAGTATTTTAATAGGAGGGTTAGTTTCTTATTTTATATTTGGTAATTCAAATATTAGTAATGAGAAGCCTCTACCTAAGCAAGAGAAATCAGATGGGCTTAGAGGAGTGTATGATATTGATAAAAATATCAATGAAAAAACAATTGATAATTATTTAGGTAGAAGTGATACTGTATATCGTGATGTGAGAATGCTTATGGATAGTGCAACTTGGGAGAACAAAGGTGGAGAAAGAGAATTAACAGGATTTGTTGAAGGTTTTGAAGTAGTGCCTTATGCTTACCTTACAGAATTTCCACAGGAATATATAGACCAAAAAGCTAGTGAAAATGTATCGGGCTTATATACTGGCAAAACTTTATTTTCTTTAGATAAAGATGGAAATTATGTTGCTAATTATAAAGAATCCATGGAAGTATTAGAATATTTATTTCCTAAAGACAAATACATTTTTATTATGTGTGGAGCGGGAGGCTATGCTAACTTTACTAAGCAAATGTTAGTAGCTTTAGGCTGGGATAAAGAGAAAATATATAATGTTGGTGGATATTGGAACTATGAAGGAAGTCGGAGAATTAGTACAGTAAATAATCATGGAAACAAGATAAAATATGACTTTTGGAAAGTAAGTTATCATGATATTGATTTTGATAATTTAACTGAGATTAAATAATGAAAAAGAAACTATTTATTTCTTCATTAATATTAATAATTCTAATCGCTGTTGTAATAATTTCAATATTTATGCAGGATAAAAATGAGGAGACATTTTATTTAGAAAATAATTATTATGGTTCAAGTGAAGTTAAAGAAATAGAAATAGATGGCTTAAATGCTTTGGTAGGCAAAAAAGAATCTTTTGCGTTATTCATTTACCAACCTATGTGTGTTACATCTTCAAATTTTGAAAGTATTTTAAATGAGTTTTTGAAAGATAAAGGAATAAGTATTTATAAAATAGCTTTTTCGAATATTAAGAATATAGAACTTGGAAAAAAAATAAAGTATTATCCATCATTTATAATTTTTAATAAAGGTAAGATAATTGATTTTTTGGAAGCTGATAAAGATGAAGATGTTGATTTCTATACATCAAAAGAAGGTTTTGAAAGATGGTTTACAAAATATGTGAAATTAAAAGAAAATACTGTTTATAATGATAATAGAAATGATAATTTAGAAGATAATAATAGTGATACGAATAATATTGATTATAATATTACTTTAGACAATATGAAAAAAGAAAAAGGTAAAGTAAATATTTATTTCTTTTGGGGAAATGGTTGTCCGCATTGTGAAGAACAAACAGAATTTTTGGAGTCTATAAAAGATAAATATGGCGATAAATTTAATTTGTATAAGTATGAAGTGTGGTATAATAAAGAAAATGCAAATATTATGAATGCTTTTGCAAGTGCTATGGACGATAAAGATAGTGGAGTACCTTTTACGGTTATTGGTGAAGAAACTTTTAGAGGATTTAATAATTCTAGTAAAGAAAAATTTATAAAAGCGATAGAAAAAGGTAGTAAAAATAATTTTGATGTTTATTTTGATTTGATAAAAAATAATTAGCAAATGTTTAAAAATAAACATTAAGTAAATTTATAAAATAGAAGAGTTTTTCATAATAACTAGGAAATAAAATTTTTAAGAATATGCTTAAATAAAAGATAGATTACTTTTTAATCTACTTTTTTTGTGATATAATTTTAATATATTTAGATGGATAAAAGTAATTTGAAAATGAGATGAAGTATTATGGATTTAAAAAAATTGAGAAATTTATTGATAAACAAAAAGTTAGTTTTATATGTTCTATTGATAATGAAAACTACCCTAATGTAAAAGCAATGCTAAAATCTAAAAAAAGAATAGAACTAAAAGAATTTTATTTTTCTACGAATACTTCATCTATGAGGGTTAGTCAGTATAGGAATAATTCAAAGGCTAGTATTTACTTTTATCATAAAGGACTAATTAAGTATGTTGGTGTTATGCTAAAAGGAAAAATGGAAGTTTTAACAGACCAAGAAACTAAAAATATGATTTGGGAAAAGGGAGATACATTGTTTTATAAAAAAGGTGTAACCGATCCAGATTATTGTGTTTTAAAATTTACGGCAATAAGTGGTAGATATTATTGTGATTTGAAAACAGAAAATTTTGATTTAAGTAATTGCTAAATTATAATTTAAGGTGGATATATTAATTTAATAAGTATACTTGCTGTTTATGCAATAATTTATTATGATAATTAAGATTTTAGGAGTGGTAAAGATGGCAATGTGGAATCCTTGGCGGGGTTGTAAAAAATGTAGTGATGGTTGTTTACATTGCTATATTCATAAAGGTGATGCGAAAAGAAATATAAATACTAATGAAATTATTAAGACAAAAGATTTTGAAAAGCCTATAGAAAAATTAAAAAATGGCGAATATAAAATGAAGTCAGGTCTTGTATATCTTTGCTTTTCTACTGATTTTTTAATTGAAGAAGCTGATGAGTGGCGAAATGATTGTTGGCAAATGATTAAAGAAAGACAGGATTGTACTTTTTTGTTTCTCACTAAAAGAATTGATAGATTTGTGAAGTGTATTCCAAAGGATTGGAAGGATGGCTATCCAAATGTCGTTGTATGTTGTACGATTGAAAACAGGAAGAATGCGGATTATAAATTAGCAATATTTAAAGGTTTGCCAATAAAGCATAAATGTATAACAGCGCAACCTCTACTTGAAAATATCGATATCGAAAAATATCTTGATGATATAGAATTAGTAGTGGTAGGTGGTGAGTCTGACATAAACGCTAGACCACTTGATTTTGATTGGGTACTTTCGATTAGAGAACAATGTATGAGAAAAAATGTTAATTTCGAGTTTAGACAATGTGGTACTTATTTTATAAAGAATGGTAAACAATATAAATTACAAACCAAAGACTTGATTAAACAAGCGAAGTTAGCAAATATTAATTATAAAAGTATTAAAAATAAATTATAGGAGAAGATAACATGAGTGAAAGACCTAATTTAGATAGATCTTTAGATGGTAAAACTTTTAAAGAATATTATTATTTAAAAGATGAACTGATTGATTTTTGTCGGAAAAATAATTTGCAAACAAAAGGTGACAAAATGGAATTAATAAAAAGAATTGCAGAATTTTTAGATACAGGTCAAAAGACTTATAAAATTCATCATACTAAAAAAGCTAAAATTACACATGATATAACACTTGATACAATAATAGAAGAAGATTTTGTTTGTTCTGAGTTTCATAGGGCATTTTACAAAAAGCAAATAGGAAATAGTTTTTCTTTTAATGTGGTATTTCAAAAATGGTTAAAAGGTAATGCTGGAAAAACTTATCAAGATTCAATTAGGGCTTATTACCAAATATTAGATGATAAAAAGAAAAATAAAACAATAATTGATAAACAGTTTGAATACAATGCTTATATTAGAGATTTCTTTCTTGATAACAAAGACAAAAATTTAGAACAAGCTATTAAATGTTGGAAATGTAAAAAGAGTATAAATGGTTCTAATAAATATGAAAAAGATGATTTAAAAATATTAGGTAGCTAAATATAAATTTAGGAGTGTGATTTTAATGTTTAATTTAAAAAGAGAACAATTAAAAATAAAAATATTTAAAGTTTTAATGACAGTGTTTTTAATACTTACTTTCATTGGGGCTGGATATGTATTTTATAAAGATGGAAATGCAAATGCAGGTTTTGCTGTAATTCCCAGTATGTTTTGTATAATTTCTTCTAGCCTTTATAGAAATAGTAAAAAAGCAATAGAAAAAAATACAAAGTGATTACTAAGTTGCAATGACACGATAAGTAGCACAAAAGTAATGTAAAAATGCTATTATTTTAAATTATTTAATTATAAAATTAATGTCAGAAAGGAGTGATACCTATGACATTAGGTGAAAAGTTAAAAGAAATAAGAAAAAGATTAGGTTTATCTCAAGAGCAACTCGCGGAGTTTATGAATGTTTCAAGACAAGCTATTACAAAATGGGAAACTGATGGAGGAATACCAGATATATCTAATTTACAAGAATTATCTAAAGTATTTGATATAACAGTTGATTATTTATTAAGTGATGATAATGGGTTACCTGCTCTTAGTATGACTAAAGAATTAGATAAGGATAAATATGGTAACAAAATATCTTCATATTCTGAAATACTAAAAGAATATTATTCTGAACCTTGGGAAGTATATTCACTCATTAGAGATAAAAAGATGAGTAAGTTAGAAACTGCTTTTGATTTAATAATTGGCGCAGGTACAGTAGGACTTGCAGATGCCTTAAATGATTTGTCACCATTTTATTTAGTAATGAAAGATAATTTAAAAATGCTTGTTAATATTAAGAATTGGACTTTAAGAGTATATGAACTTCCAAGTAACACAAATATAAAAGAGTTTGTATATGGCAAGAATAGATTTAAAATGTGTGGCAAAGTTAATTTAGAAAAAAATTAAAGTATTTAAAAATTAATAATTTACTGTTCTATTTGAATTTTATAATGAATGTTAAAATATATTGCTTGTAGCAACGACTTATTTAGAATAAAATTATCTTGAGTGAGAGGAGAATTATAAATGCTTAAAGAAAATATTAAGACATTAAGAAAACAAAAAGGACTTAGTCAAGAAGAATTAAGTACTAAATTAAATGTTGTAAGACAAACAATTAGTAAATGGGAGACAGGTTTATCGGTACCAGACGCGGAAATGTTAGTCTCGATATCAGAAGTTTTGGAAACATCTGTAAGTACTTTACTTGGAGAAAATATTGTTGAGTCTAAAGTTAATGATTTAAAAGTAATTTCCGAAAAATTAGAAATAATAAATTTACAACTATTACAAAGGAAGAAAGATAGAAGAAAAATATTACATTGGTTATTAATTTTATTATGTATAATTATAGTAATTATTTTTATAGCTTTATTCTTACTTGATAGTCCATATTTAAAATGGGATTATAGTAAACCTGAAAGTGCAGTATTAGGTGTTACTTTTCATTATTTTGAATGGCTATTTATTAGAATAGCGCCATTTATATTTATTGGTTTAATAATTGGAATTTTTTTGACTAGAAATAAAGATTAAAATTATTTTTGGGAATTTAGGATATTTATTTGATGGATATTTGCTTTTTTGATATAATAGTTCTAAAGTCTTCTTTAGAATTTGAGGTATTGTTATGAATTATAAATGGATATATAAAACTCCAAAAGGTTTTGATGATATATTAATGAATAGTGATGGTGAATATTTAACAGGTTTATGGTTTATAGGTTCAAGTGATGATACAAAAAATAGTATTAATTGTGAAGAAAAAAAACTGCTAATATTTAAAGAAACATGTAAATGGCTAGATATTTATTTTAGTGGAAAGAATCCTGATTTTATTCCTAAATATAAATTAAAAAATTCTACTCCTTTTAGAGGAGAGGTTACTGAGGTAATGAAATCTATTCCTTATGGTAGTACAATTTCTTATCATGATATAGCAAAAATTATTGCTTCTAATAGAGGACTTAAAAGAATGTCGTCTCAAGCAGTTGGAGGAGCAGTAGGTTGGAACCCCATTTGTATTATTATACCATGCCACAGAGTAGTAGGCGCAAATGGTAGTTTAACAGGTTATGGCGGTGGTATAAAAAACAAAATAGCACTTTTAACTTTAGAACAAAATGATATGAATAAATTTTTTGTGCCTAAAAAGGGAACTAAACTATGAGACGTTGTAAGTGGTGTAATGAGGATAATCCTTTATATGTAGAATATCACGATAAAGAGTGGTGTGTACCAAATTTTCAAGATAAGTATTTATTGGAAATGTTAATATTAGAATCTTTTCAGGCAGGATTATCTTGGGAATGTGTTTTAAATAAACGGGAATATTTTAGAGATTCTTATGATAATTTTGATATTGATAAAATAATTAACTATGGTGATAATAAAATAAAGGAATTACTTTCTAATGAAAAGATTATAAGAAATAAACTTAAAATACAGGCTAGTATTAATAATGCGAAAATATTTAAGAGTATTGTGAGTGATTTTGGTAGTTTTTATAATTATTTAAAGGTTTTTACTGGCGGTAAGACTATTTATGAAATAGATAAAACTACTAATGAGTTATCTAATGCATTAGCAAAAGATTTACAAAAACGAGGCATGAAATTTGTTGGAAGTACTATTATATATTCGTATTTACAAGCGATAGGAATAATAATTTCTCATGATAAAGATTGTTTCTTGTATAAAAAACTTTAAAAGCAAGTCTGGGGATATAGGAGATTTGTTTTTTTCGTGTTATAATGCGAATGTAACTAATTGTTAGGAGAAAACAATATGAAAGAATTAGTAGATTTTTTGGCTTTAATAATAATATATTTTTGGAAATTTTATAAAAAATGGAAAGAAAAAGGTAGAGAAGTACTGCTTGTAAGTACTACAATGTATATATATTTATCTTTTGTATTGTATTTTACTTTAATGCCTATAATAACATCTTTACCATTTATATTTAATCATTCATATACTCCAATGAATTTAGTTCCTTTTATTGATGTTTTAAATAGTAGAGGCGATTTTGCTAGACAAGTGGGATTAAACGTGATAATGACAATTCCTTTTGGTTTTTTAATGCCTTTAGTAAAAAAAAGAAATGCTAGACTATTAAAAGTTGTTTTATATACCTTTTTATTAAGTTTAGGAATAGAACTGTTACAGCCTTTAATAAATGGGTTTAGGTCAGCAGATATAACAGATTTAATAACTAATGTAATAGGTGGCACCATTGGATACGTAATGTATTTGATATTCAGACCATTAACAACTAAAATACTAAATTATGTAAAAAATGATAAAAAAATATAATTGAGGAGTGAGTTAGATAAAATGCAAATAATAGAAGTAAAGGATAGAACACCCCAACTTATAGATGAATTATTAGTAGTGTGGGAAAACTCTGTAAGAGCAACACATAAATTCTTATCAAACGAAGAAATTTTAGAGATTAAGAAATATGTACCGCAAGCATTAAGTAGTATATCTCATTTAATTATTTATAGAGATGAAAATAACAATTATATTGCATTTATGGGAATTGAAGATAACAAACTTGAAATGTTATTTATTACTTCTAATTGTAGAGGTAAAGGAATTGGCAAAAAAATGCTTTTATATGGAATAGAAAATTATGGTGTAAATGCTCTTGTAGTTAATGAAGATAATCCACAAGCTAAAGGCTTCTATGAACACATGGGTTTTAAGGTTTATGGGAAGAATGAATTAGATGAACAAGGAAACCCTTATCCAATTTTATATATGAAATTAAAATGATAAATTATAATTTAGGAGTGAGATTAATTATGAAGAAAATAATTTTTATTAGTATATGTTTTATTTTATGTTTATGTAGTTGTACTAATAATGAGAAAGCAAACTTTAATTATACAAATGAAGAACAATTAGAAAAAGAAATTACAGCTAATTTAGAACAGATTGTTGGAGTAACAGATGTAATATCTTCAAAACATTCTGATTATACAAAAAATGAGTATTATAAGAATATTGTAGAGTTAGGTAAAGATGCAGTTCCGGTTTTAGAAAATATGTATAAAAATAAAAAGTTAGTAGGAGTAAATGCTTATATCTCAGCTTTGATAATACAAGATATTACCAAGTGCAATTTATATGAGGTATATAATTTAAATTGGGAGTCAGCTGAAGAATTTTATACTTTATGGGAAGATAATAATTGTTCATTTAAAAAATAGATAAATTATAATTGGAAAGAGATAAAATATGAAAAGTAAATGGAATTTAATAAGTTCAATAGTAGAGTTAGTATATATTTATTTTTAGGAGTAATAATTAAATTATGTAAAATAAATCCTAAATTTGTGTGGGTTAGATTTATTATTTTGGTTACCATAAATATATAAAGCAAATTAACTGTTGATAGTAGATTTGCTATTTTTGTGTTATAATATTGGGGTAGTTAGAAAGATAAAATAGAAATTTGCTTAACTCTACTTTTGAGGGGTGTTAGATATTTATTTTATAATGTATAATGCTTTACGAGGAGGAACTTTATGAATCAAGTTAAAATAGGAAAATTAATCGCAGAATGTCGTAAAGCAAAAAAATTGACACAAGTAAAACTGGCAAATATGTTAGGAGTTACAGATAAATCTGTTTCAAAATGGGAAAATGGGGTTTGTTTACCAGATGTTTCACTTTATAAAGAAATATGTAAAATATTAGATATAACTCTTAATGAGTTTTTTGCAGGAGAAAGATTATCGGATGAAACATTTAAGGAAGTCGCAGATAATAATTTATTTAGTGCCTTAGAAAATAGTGTTTTTACATTAAAAGATAAAATTGATTATTTTAAGAAAAAATGGCAAAAAGAACATATTTTTGAATTAACTATCGTAATGATAGTAATTGTATTTTTTATAATATATGGTTTTATAAAAGATAATGGCTTACAATATTTATTTATGATTATAGGTTTTATCACTGGTATTATAGAAAATAATAGACAGATGGCTTATATTGAGAGAAATGCTTATGGTAAAAAGTCTGAAATATCTATTGACGAGTTTAGAAACTATATTCAAAAATCAAAAGAATTTAAGGAGACAATTTCTAAATTTGATAGTAAGAATGAGGCAGTTGATTTTTTGGTTAGCCAAACAGGTCTTTCAAAACAAGAATGTAGAGATGCTTATGATTTGGTTATGAAAATTGATTTTGATAAAATAAAGTAAATTAGATAAGGATATTAATATGAGTAAGTATGAATCACTTTGGAAATATATAAAAGAAAAAGATTTAGAAAATTATAAATTGTCTTATGAAGAAATAAAAAGGATTTTAGGATTTGGCATTGACCTTTCATTTTTAACTTTTAAGAAAGAATTAAAAGATTAAGGTTATGAAGTAAGTAAAATATCAATAAAAGAAAAATATGTAATTTTTAAAAAGACAAAGGAAGATAAATGAAAACGTTAATTATATATGCTAGTAAAACTGGTACTACAAAAGAATGTGCTTATAAAATAAAAGACAAATTAAAAAATAGTAAAATTTTTGATATAAATTCATTTAATGAGGATGTAAATAATTATGACTTAATTGTTGTTGGTAGTCCTATTAGAATCGGAATGATTGATAATAAAATTAAAAAGTTTTTAATTAAAAATAAAGAAATCTTAAAATCTAAAAAAATAGCTTTTTATATGTGTTGTGGATTTAGTGAGAACTATCAAAAATATTTTAAAGAAAATTTTTTACAGGAGTTATTAGATATAGCACTTATTTATGATACTTTTGGTGGCCAAATAAATTTAGATAAACAAAAAGGCTTTGATAAATTCATTATAAAACTGGTTAGTAAAAAGGTTAATACATATAAAGAAGTTAAAATATTAAATGAAAATATTGATAAGTTTATTATTAAATTAAAAAATATAATGTAGCGAAAAGGAAATTATTTATGGCAAGAGTTTTAAAAAATAAAGAATTAGTAAATATTAGATTAGCAACTAATTATGGGGGATGGATGTATTGTGATAGGTGTAATGAAAATATAGGCTATTTATGTTATTCCACTTATGATAAATTAGAGTTTAATTTTAAATGTAGTTGTGGAAGTGATGGTAAAGCTATATTAGAATTTGAAGATAGTAATTTAGGTAAAACGTGTAACGATGAATTGATTGTTATTAAAAATAGATTATGTTGTCCTTTAGATAATGAACCTTTAATTACAATATTAGATAAAAAATTAATTAGTTATAAAATGAAAATTACTTGTAAATCTTGTGGAAATGTTTATATTAGAAATAAATAATTTTGCTAAATGATTAAAGATAATAGCTAAAAATATAAACTAGCCTAATAAGCCATTGTTAAAATTTAGAATAAGTTTTAAAATGGTTCTTGAAAGGAGTATTGTTATGCAAGATAAAAAGAGTTTTGGTAAATATATTGCCGAAAAAAGAAAAGAAGCTAAATTAACTCAAGAGGAATTAGCAAGTATTTTATATGTAATTCCCACAACTATTTCGAAATGGGAAAGAGGAATAACTTATCCTGATATTACCGTTATTTCAAAGTTATGTAGTGTGTTAAATATTAGTGAACATGAATTTTTTATGGCTTGTGATGATGAAGCTTTAAATGAAGAAAAAATGGAAATAAAAAAGTATCGTACTATAAAGAAATGGTTAATGTATTCTTTAAATATAAGTTACTTCATTAGTTTATTTGTCTGTTTTTTATGTAATTTTATTATCGACCATAAATTATCGTGGTTTTTAATAGTTTTAGTTAGTATTATGATTTCTTTTACACTTACTACTTTACCATTTTATTTAAAAAAGAGTAAATTTAAATTACTTAAAATATCATTTTTATTATCTTTTCTAATCTATTTATTATTATTTGTTATTAATTTTGTTTATGGTGGGGCTTGGTTATTTGCTAGTTTTAAAATTCTTACTTTTATTTTAAGTCTATATTGGCTAGATGTTTTAGTAATAACTTTTTTAAATATTAATAAATATTATAAAATTTCAATTAGTTTATTATTACTTGCCATTTGTACAACTTTTACTAATCCTTTATGTAATAAAGTATTAGATATTATAAATGATGGTAGTAATTTGCCTAATATTTTAAGTTCTATAATAATGGTGGTTATTGCTGTTGTATCAACTATTTGGGGTTTAAAAGGTAAAAAATAATGCAAATAGTTTTAGTTTTTAATTTGGAATAGGAAACTATTTTCTATATGAATAAAGATAATATAAAGCATTGCTTTTCTTTTAATATATTGTATACTTTATATAGGTGGTAGCTATGTTTATAAATTTTATAAATAGATATTTACAGCTATTTTATGAAGAATATCATAATTTTAAAACAATTCATATGTTAACAGAGTTTACAAATAAAACTTTACCTCAAGATGGTACTGATAAAATATTTATTGGCTGTGTTTTAATTATGTTTAATAAAGGAGTAAATAATTCTTGTGAAAACTTGCTATCAATTGTAAAGTCGGGAGTAGAAAAGATAGGTCATACAAATTTATTAAACTTTTATGTTAAAAGAATTAATAGTAATAAACTAGTAGCCAAATATTTAAAAAATATTGAACTAGATAAAGAATATGATAAACATATTGCTTTAGTTATTGAATACCTAGAGCAATTTCCAGTTTATGATTTTGGAAATGATTTAAAAAAATCATATGAAAAGAAAATAAAAGAATTTATAGAAAGCAATAAATAGGATATTATAATGAATAAAGAAGAACTATTAAAAAATATAGATAAAATTCATACAACAGAATTAGGCATTTTAAGAATTAAAAAAAATTTAGGGTTAGATATTGAAGATATAGTTTTATATTGTAAAAAGAAGATATTAGATAATAAATGTAATATTTATAAAAAAGGTAAGAATTATTATGCAGAAATAGACAACATTATAATAACAATTAACTCATATAGTTATACAATTATAACAGCTCATAAAGTTAAAGGAGTATAAATAGTGAAAACTGATTTACTTACTATACCAAATGTTGGGAAAAATACTAAAGAAGATTTAATTAATATTGGTATTACTTGCGTAGAAGACTTAGTGGGAAAAGACCCTGAGGATTTGTATATGGAAGATTGTCTATTTAAAAGGAGACAAGAAGATAAATGTCAATTATATGTTTTTAGAGCAGCTGTTTATTATGCTGAACATAAAAAAACCAATCCTCAAAAATTAAAATGGTGGTATTGGAAAGATAAAGAATATCATAATGAAAATAAAAATTAACGATTATTTTTAGGTGGAACTAAATCAATTCCACTTTTTTTGTTAAAAGGATTACATCTAAGAATACGTTTTATAGTTAAAATTAAACCTTTAAATGTACCATGAGTGCCAATTGCTTCTATCGCATAGTTGCTGCAGCTAGGGTAAAAGCGACATCTGCTATGACTATGAAGTGGTAATATTTGATAAAACTTAATTAAAGAAATTAAAATTCTTTTCATATGCATCACTTCTATATTTTACCACTTCTAAAGTGATAATTCTACTAATAGTCGGTTGAGTATTTTTGTAATATATAGAGAGATGATAATTAAAAGTTGATAAAGAGAAAATGGGCAAATTTATCAGTGAGAGAAGAAAAAAAATCAATTTAATACAAAAAGAATTAGCTAAAAAAATATATATTAGTGATAAAGCGGTAAGTAAATGGGAAGCATACAAGTCTTTTCCGGATATTGATGTATTAGAAGATTTAGCTCTAGCTTTAGATGTAAGTATAGTTGAATTAATTAAAAGTGTAAAGGTAAAAAAAATAGAAGCTGATACTGAAAATTTAATTATAGATATAATAGAATTAATAAAAGTGGAAAAGAAAAATAATAAGAAGAAAAGTTTAATTACTTTTGGTATTTTAGTAATAGCATTTATTATTATTTTGAGATTATTATTATATTTTACCACGCCTAAATATGATAAAAATTTAGCATATTCAAAAGAATATATTATTATTAAAGAAGAAGTAGCTATTGTAAGATAAGTTTATCAAAAAGAAATTTTAATTGTTATAAAAATTTAGGTTGGTAAGTTGCAAATGTAAATAAAGAAGAAATAGAAGAGCCTAGATTTGTTTCAATGGTTCTAGGCATATATGATAATAGCTTTAATGAAGAAACTAGATATAAAATGTTAACAGGTATTTATTTTTATTTTGGAGGTTAGATATCTATTTTTTCTATATAAGGAAAAATTAGTAGAGTATTAATTAGTATTTTTATTTAAAATATAAAAATCCATAAACATATCAGCAATTTCCTCAGGTGCCTCAAGAGATCCATTTAAAAGCCAATATTGATAAATGTTATAGAGACCTCCAGATACAAAGCGAAAGTTATATTCTTCTTTTTTATTTTTTGCTTTGCCTATAAAAATTTTATCAAACTCATCTTTAATAAAGTGAAGACAGTTAGCTTTATATAATAATAAGCCTATGTTTTCTTTTTCTTTTAAATGACTAAATAAAACAATAAGATAGTCTTTAAAATGATGGGGACTATAATTTACTTTTTTACTTTTAATAAAATCTTTTGTTATTTCATCTAAATAGTATTTTAAAATATCTTCTTTCTTTTTAAAGTTGCGATAAATAGTAATATGAGATAAGCCTGCTTTTTCGGTAATGTCTTTATTAGTAATTAAATTAAAATCTTTTTTTTTCATTAATAATATTAAAGCTTCCGAAAGACATTTTTTAGAAAAATCACTTTGTAATTCCATTGTTATAAATCACTTTCCTTTCTAACACTTAAGTTTTATATTGTTGCTTTTAAAAAAAAATTGTCATAAAATGTAGTTGTTAGAAATATAACACTTATTATATTTCAAGTCAAGAGAAGGAGTAAATATGACTATAAAAAGATGGATTATTGTTGGATGTGTTGTTTTGGTTGGCATTGCAGTGGGAAGATTAATATTTCGAGCTTTTTTAAATTTTTTAATGGGTGGAACATTATTTGGAGGTAATTTTTTATGAAAATAGAAAAGAAAAGAGGTAAAGGAATGTTTATATTTATTTGTATTTTAGTATTTTTTGTTTCAATAGGTATTGGAGTTTATACTAAAATTAAAATACAACCTTCATGGGCAGAAAAGTATTCATTAACATGGAGTGAAGAACTAGGAGCTCTTTATAAAGATATTTCCTATGGCGATGGCGAAGCAAACAAATTCGATTTGTATTTACCTAAAGATAAAGGTAAGAAAAATTATGGTTTAGTTGTGTATCTTCATGCAGGAGGATTTACAGCAGGAGATAAATCGGGAGATGAAGGAATGCTTTCTTGGTTATGTTCTAAAGGATATGTAGCGGTTGGAATTAACTATACTTTAAGAAATGAAACGAATGAAAAATCAGTATTATCTCAATCACTAGAAATAAAAAAAGCTATTCCCAAAGTAATTGCCGAAGCCGAAAATTATGGCTATCATATTAGTGAAATGAGTATAGGTGGTGGTTCAGCGGGTCATGCTCTAGCTATGATTTATGCTTATAGAGATTATAAAGAATCACCTGTTCCAGTAAAATTATTATTTGGGGCAGTTGGACCATCAAGTTTTTATAGAGAAGATTGGGATGTATATGGATTCGATAGAGATACAGATGAAGCAATAAAAGGTGCAGCAGGATTATTTGGAGTAATGGGTGGTGTCGAATTAACAGAAAAAGAAATAAAGGATGGATCTTATGTTGAAAAACTAAAACCTATTTCAGCAGTAATGTGGGTGAATGAAAATACGGTACCGAGTGTTGTTGCTTATGGCAAATATGATAAGGTACAACCATTTAAAGGGTCACAAAGATTACTAGAAGCATTTAAGAGGTATAATGTTGATTACAAATATTTTGAAGCTTCTCATTCAGGACATGGATTACAAAATGATAATAAAGTATATAAAGAATGGATGGAAGCAGTAGAAGAATACTTGAATTGTTATATGCCTATCGAAAAATAATGAGTAAAGGAGTATGAAAAAGTTGTTAAAAATTATTGGAATTATTATTTTAATTCCTGTCGTGTTTATTATTTTGCTACTCGTATTTATATCATTTATTCCGGCGGTGCCGATAAATTATATCAAAGAAGTTAAAACTGGTGGAGTTATTGAAGCAAAATATCTTGCAATGGGAGAACAAAAAGTAAAAAGTACTAAAAGTGTGGCGACCGAACTTACGAAATATAATTATGTTTATTATCCTGAGGAATTAGAAAATGCTGATAAAAAATATCCGGTAGTTGTAGTGTTAAATGGAACGAGAATTCTTCCTAAAAAGTATAAAGCTTTGTTTAAACATTTAGCATCATGGGGCTTTATAGTCGTTGGAAATGATGATGGAAGCACAGGGTTTGGAAAATCGGCGGATGAAACAATTGATTATATAAAAAAGGCAAATAATGATAAAGATAGTGTTTTATATCATAAAATAGATATAGATAATATTGGTATAACTGGACATTCGCAAGGCGGAGCAGGTGTATTTACGGCTATTTCGGTAATGGAGTATAAAAATGAATATAAAGCAGCGGCAGTATTATCACCAACTCATGAGGAAACAGCTCTTGCATTTGGTTGGAAGTATGATTTATCAAAAGTAAGTATTCCGACTTTTATGATTGCAGGAACAAAGGGAGATTTTGAAACACAAGCAGTTATACCTTTTGAAAAAATGACTCTTATGTATGAGAAAATTTCAGCTCCTAAAGTTATGATGAGAAGAATTGAGGCAGAGCATGGACAAATGTTGTATATGGCTGATGGATACGTTACCGCCTGGTTTAGATGGCAATTACAAGGAGATACTGAAGCAGGCAAAGCTTTTATGGGTGATACACCAGAAATACTTAATAACAAACTTTATCAAGACCAAAAAATTAATTTAGATAAGAAATAAAACTTGATTTTGGGAATAAATTAATATAAATGTGAATTACAAAGAGGAAAAAACTAAATATATTTATTATTTATAGTATATTTGGTATAATTTTCTTAGAAGTAAATTATAGTATTATTCTACTATTATTTTTAGTAAGCTATGCGGTAGCTTAAAAGATTAAAACTGTGTTGGCACAATAATTAGCCACTTAATGTAGCAACAAACTCTATGTTTGTCTTTTTAATTGCATTAAATATACAAATTTGGCTTGTTTTTTCATATAATTTATAATATAATAATCTCGGCAAATAAATTGCAAATACACATTAGCTTTTAGCTTAGTTCCTAGTGCCGCGAAGAGTGGTGGAAATAAGTGCTTGAAAGAGCTAAGAGGTAAAAAACGAAAGGACAGGTGTTAATTTATGGCCGTAGTTTCTATGAGTTATTTATTAGAAGCAGGAGTTCATTTTGGACATCAAACAAAAAGATGGAACCCAAAAATGAAAGAGTATATTTTTGGAACAAGAGAGGATATTTATATCATTGACCTTGAAAAAACCACGACAAAATTAGAGGAAGCTTATACAGAGATTAAAAATATCGCTGATAATGGTGGAACTTTTCTATTTGTAGGAACAAAAAAACAAGCACAAGAAGTTGCTAAAGAAGAAGCAGAAAGAAGTAATTCTTATTTTGTCACTGAACGTTGGTTAGGTGGAACTTTAACTAATTTTAGAACAATTAGAAGAAGAGTTAAACGTCTTGAAGAAATTGAAAAAATGGAAGCAGATGGAAAATTTGATGTTTTACCTAAAAAAGAAGTTATTGGACTTAAAAAAGAATATGATAAATTAAATAAAATTTTATCAGGTATTAGAGCAATGGATAAACTTCCTAATGCATTAATTATTGTTGACCCTAAAAAGGAGATTAATGCGATTAGAGAAGCACGTAAACTTCGTATTCCAGTATTTGGTCTTGTAGATACAAATTGTGATCCTGATGATGTTGACTATGTTATTCCAGGTAATGATGATGCTGTAAGAAGTGTTAAAGTTGTACTTGGAGTACTTGCCAATGCGATATGTGAAGCACGTAATTTAGAAATGGTTGATTACGTAACAGAAGAAGATAAAAATAAAAAAGATACTACTAAGAGTATGGATGAACTTATTAAAGAAGAACCAAAAGAAATTAAAGAAAATATAGAAGTAAAAGAAGAAAAGAAAGTGTCTTCACCAGCAATTAAAAAAGAGAAAAAAGAAGAACCTAAAAAAGAAGCTAAAGATTATAGCGCAATGACTTTAACAGAACTTAAAGGTATAGCTAAAGAACAAGGTGTTAAAGGTTATAGTACAATGAAAAAAGATGAATTAATTGCAAATTTAAAATAATTTAGAGAAAAGGAGAACAATATGGAAATTAGTGCAAGTATGGTACGTGAGCTTCGGGAGAAAACTGGAGCAGGAATGATGGATTGCAAAAAAGCCTTAGCAGAATGTAATGGAGATATGGAAGCTTCTATTGATTGGCTAAGAGAAAAAGGAATTGCAAAAAGCGCTAAAAAAGAGTCACGCATTGCTGCGGAAGGTTTAGCAAACATTTATATAAATGGTAATAAAGCAGTAATATTAGAAGTAAATAGTGAAACAGACTTTGTAAGTAAAAATGAAGAATTTACAAGTATGATTGATACGATTGGAAATACTGTTTTAAATAGTAAAGCAAATACTTTAGAAGAAGCTTTAGAACTTAATGTAGATGAAGGAACTATTCATGATTTGATTGTTGCTAAAACAGCTAAGATTGGTGAGAAATTATCTTTACGTCGTTTAGCAGTTGTAGAGAAAAATGATGATGAAGTATTTGGAAGCTACTTACATATGGGTGGTAAGATTGCTGTATTAACAGTAATTAAAGGAGCAAATGAAGCCGTAGCTAAAGATGTTGCTATGCAAAGTGCCGCGATGAAACCACTTTATGTATTTGAATCAGATGTGCCAGAAGATGTTGTAAATAAAGAAAGAGAAGTTCAAAAAGAGATTGCAATGTCAGAAGGCAAACCAGCAGAAATTGCAGAGAAAATGGTTGAAGGTAGAATTAAGAAATACTTTAAGGAAATATGTTTAGCAGAACAACCATTCATTAAAGATGGGGATATAAGTGTTGCTAAATATGTAGCTAATAATAATGGTACAATAATAAGTATGGTTCGTTTTGAAGTAGGCGAAGGAATAGAAAAAAGAAGTGAAAATTTTGCAGAAGAAGTAATGAACCAAATTAAAGGGAACTAACATATTCGTTAGTTTTTTTCTTGCTTAAATATTGAGGTGATGCAAATTTTTCCTTATATCTTAGTTAAATAAGATGGATATAAGATGTCTATAAATTTAGTTTAATGCCTAAAAATGAAAAAAATTGCATTTTTACAAATTTTAATAAATCTGCACTGAAATAAGACAGATTTGTTAATATCTGTTTAAAAAAGTGCCACTTTCATAGATATTTTGATGCAGATTTTGTTAAATCTGTTCTTTGACTTTCTTTTTTTCTTTTGTTATGATGGTCCTGCAATTGCAAAAAAATTCAATTTTAGAAAGGAAGAATATGATAAAAGAAAAGAAAAAAGAAAAAAAGTTTTTAAAAGATAATGTCGCTAGTATTATTTTTAGCGAATGTACTGAATATGTCGAAAGAGTTGTTAGTGCGGCTCTTGGCATTGATGAAGCAGAAGTAAAAGGGAATCTTACTCTACTAACTCCAAGAATTTCCGAAAATATTAATATTAAAGGTAGTAATGCGGATGCAGTCTATGAAAGCGATACTTCTATTATTAATATCGAAGTAAATTATAATATAACTAAAGAAAGTAAAATGAAGAATCTAAGATATGTTTGCCAATTATTACTTAAACAAACTAAACCTAATGAGAAAATAAATCTAAAACCTATTATCCAGATTAATATTAATAATTATGATATCTTTGATAAGAAGGAGTTTATCTATCGGAGTTTTATAATGGAAGAAAAATATCATTTAAAAAGAGACGATACCATATCAATAATTGATATAAATGTAGATTTATTAAGTGAAATAGATTATACTAATATCAAGGGAGGGAAAGATAGTTTAGAGTATTTACTATATATATTTGTAAATGAGAATAAAAGTGAGTTATCTAAACTATATAGTAGTGATAAAATAATGAAGAAAGTAGAAGAAAAGATGAGTGCATTAAGTGAAGACTTTTTAGATGGGTTATATTATGATGTTGAAGAGTATCACAAAAAGGTATTATCTGAAGTAGCTTATGAAGAAGGTATAAAAAAGGGAGCAGAAGAAGCTACAATTAATAGAAATAAAGAAATAGTTAAAGCAATGCTTAAGAAAAATATTAATATAAACGATATTAAAGAAATAACTAGTTTAACAACAGAAGAAATTGCTACAATTAAAAAAGAGTTAAACGAGAACAAATAATTACGATTTTAAAAGATTTTTTATTTAGTACAACAAAAGATGCCAATTTAGCTTGGCTATCTTTTTTATTATCTTATTTTTCTCTTTACTTAATATTTATGCTGTGGTAGTATACCTACCTAAGAAGTGATGTTTTATGGATGAGAGAGTTTTTATTCAAAATTTAGAGACAATTATTACTGATAGATGTAATTTAAAATGTGAGCATTGTGCGAGAGGAAAATTTAAAGGGATAGATATGAGTGATGAGGTAATTGATACTCTTTTTGGCAAAAGACAAATTTTTGCTATTGGCTCATTATTTATTGGAGGTGGAGAGCCAATGCTTGCTCTTGATACTTTAGAAAAAGTTTTTACAAGTGTAGTTGATAATAATATTTTAGTAGATACTTATGCAGTTATTACTAATGGTATGGTTTATAATAAAAAATTTTTAAAACTTCTTGATTACTTTGAAGAGTATGTAAGAAGAACATCACGCCTAGATTATGAAGTAAAGGGGTATTTTAGTATATCCGCGGATGATTACCATTTAAATGAGATTTACCGAGTTTTCGGAGAAGATAATAAGACGGTTTGGGAACAAATGGAGTATTTAAAACAATCTAAATACTTTGATGGTTTTAGAGAATTAGGTCCCACACTAGCTAGATTAGGTTATGCTAAATCGCTACCTCCCGAGTTAACTAAAGAGTATGTTCCAAAGCAAATTTATATTTGTAATGATAATGGGACATATAGTATTGGACCATCTATATCCGTAAATCCCGAAGGCTATTATGTTTATGAAAATAGTAGTTTTGAAGACCAAGAAAGAACTAACTTTGGTAATGTTTTAGATGTAGATATAGTTACATCAGCTTTTAATAGAGGAGCAAGAGTTTTAAAACCAAAGGACTGGGATAGAGCAGTAACAGAAGAAATTAAGAGATGTCCTTATGAATAATATATCTGATGGTATCCCTTGACTTAGAAATACACTAAAATGTATAATATAAATTGTTGTGAGGTAGTTTGTATGGATAAAGTGAAAATGGGAAAATTTATAGGAGAACTTAGACGTGCTAAACATTTGACGCAAACACAATTAGCTGATAAAATTTCTGTAGAAAGAGAAACGGTTAGTAAATGGGAAAGAGGAGTAAATTCTGTTTGTGTGGATTATTTAATTCCTTTAAGTGAAACTCTAGATATCTCTGTTAATGAGTTATTATATGGCGAGAGAATTAATGATAATAACAGAGAAGAAATAGAAAGAATTACTGTTTCACTATATGATGGTAATTTAAAGAAAAGAAAATTTATTATAGCTTTAATAGTTTTATTTTTAATATATTATTTTTTATCAACTTTTAATACGCTGAAAGTTTATTATATTTCTTATGTGACTAATGATATAAAAATTCCAAATGGGACATTGGTTTTAACTAAAGAAAAAGCAAAATTTAATTTGGGCAATGTAGAAACAAAAAAAGAAATTAAAGAATTAAAACTTTTTTATAAAGATGTAAATAATATTAATCAATTTATTTATAATACTAGTGATAAAGAATTATCTTTTACAGTTTTTAATGGTTCAACAGAATATTTTGACTTTAAAGAAATTGAACGTATTATAAGCAATTTATATTTAGAAGTATATTTTGATAATGCATCAGAAATTATAAAATTAGATGTTGTAAAAAATTTCTCTAATAATTATTTTTTTCCAAAGAAAATAATAGGTGGAAAATTAAAAGATACTTCTGTGATAGATTATGACAAAAATTTAGAAGATAAGATTATAGAAAAATTTACTAATATTAGTGACGGAGTTTATGAATATAATTTTGAGGAAAAACAATTTACATATTTTCAAGATGCTTTAAATCTTATTTTGAATGTAAAAGAAAAAGATGTTCTTTATACTTGGATATATTGTTTAAGTTCAAAAAATATTAGTTATCAAGAAAGCCAGAACGATAAGATTTTAAATTCTTTTGATTATGTAGATAACAAAATAAAATGTAATATTAAAACATGTAAAAATGAAAAAGAAAAAATAAATTTTTTTAAAGAAAGTCTAGATAAAATCTTTGATTAAAGGGTGGGACCGAATAAGTCCTACCTTTTTTTGACATTATATGCTATGATTAGCTCATGAAAGGAGTAGAGAATTATGAAATGGAAAAGTGGTATATTAGCAGTTACTTTATTAGTGTTTTTATCTTTTAATAATAATGTATTTGCAAAAGAAAATTATTACATTAATGATTTTGGTGTTTTTTTTAATCAAGAAGAATATGATTTTTTGAGTATGATGTTTTGGGATGGTTGCCAAGATTTAATTAATGAAAGTGATTATCAAAAATTTATTAGTTCCAATATTATGAATGGTAAAATTACAATTAACGAAAGCGAAGAAAATATTTCTACTTATGGTACGACAATTGGAACAAATGAAAAAAATTTAAAAATTGTAAGTTCCTGTACATCTGATTGTTTAATATCGGTAACAGCAACTTGGCTTAAATTGCCTGCTGTTAAAAGTTATGATGTTATAGGAGCAAGATTTGAAAAAACTTCATTAAAAGAACTACTTAGAACAAGTGTAAAAAGTTCTACTGGTACAACATATTCAACAGAAACAAAAAAATTTAACAATGGTTTTGGTGTATCAATTGTTTTACCTAAGTATGGTAATTCAATAATAGTTAGTCAGACTTACCGGGTAAATAAAGGTGGGACTATATACGCATCATATCAGCATGCGCTTAAAAGTATTTCACTTGATAATAGTAAAAATTATTCAATTGATAGTTCTGGTTATGGCAAAGTATTTAAATTTAGTGGTGTGGCATCTAGTACTTATGACAAAATGAGTTGTGTAGATATAACAGTATAATTTGGTAATAAATCAGTAGTGATTTGTTATAAAAAATTTAATGAAAGGAGATGAAAAAAATGAAAAAATATGTTAATGTTATTATGGTAGCAGTTATATTATTACTTTCCGCAACATTTGCTATGGTAGTAAAGGCTGACGATTCGGGGAGTATTATTCTAACATCAGAAAAAGATGCAGCTTGGACTGGTTATACTTATTTTGGTTATAACACTCCGATGATTGAATATATCAATAATAAAAGTGCTGGTTCTTTTTATCCAATTTTGCAAACTAAGAAATTATTTGGATATAAAAATGTAGCTACAGGAAGTACAGATAATTTTACTAAAAATTCAATATCTACTGTACATCTTTTCAGTCATGCTGGAAAAGGTAATTATCGGTTTCAAACACAGTGGAAATCTGGTACATTGAATATGAATTATAAAACTTATAGTTCTGAACAACCATAAAATTGGCAAGTGGCTTATGCCACTTGCTAATTATTAATGAAGGGAGTAGTATATGTCTAATAAAGATGCATTACATACAGCGTGCAAGCGTTTAATATTGAAACATAATATCTTTTTACTATTGTTATTGATATTTGTTATAATTATTATGTTTTTAGGTATAAGTATTTATACATTTTATGTGGAAAGTATTAATAAAATAATAGATTATGATATAGATTATAGAAGAATTTCTATTATTATGCCACAGAATCAGATTGAATTAATGGAGAATATACCCCACATAGAGGCTTATTATAGTACTAAATATATGGGTTATTATTATGTTGATGATATAAGTTTGTTTAAAGAAAAAAATCATACGGGAGAGATTAGTCTAGAACCAGTTATAACTAGTAAGGATTTATTAACTAGTAAAAATCTTGAACTAAGTCCTGAGACATCAGGATATGCGGTATGCCCAAAAGAGTTTTATCCTTCTAGTGAAACGGAAACTGGGGAAGTAAACTATTTACGAATGCTAAAGGGAAGTGATTTTTTAAGTAAAACTTTTATGGTGGATGGTATAAATTTTGAAGTGACTGATACATATGATTCTAATCTTAATGTTCGTAATAAAAATACGTGTTTTATTTCGTTTAAAGATTATAAAACTTTAATGGATAAAAGAAGGCCAGAAGAAATAGAAGGATTTGTTTTACAAATAGATGATGCTAAAAATGTGGAAGAGGTAGTTAATTATTTGAAAGAAAATAATATTAAATATAATCGTACTCTTACACTTACTTATGATGAAATAAATCCTATTAAAGCTATTTCTTTAGGTGTAACAGTTATATCTTTAGTTGTGGCTTTAATTGTTTCAATGGTAATAATTCTTAAAAAGAATAATTATAATGAAAAGTATTATTTACTTTTAAAATCTTTAGGATATATGGATAGTGATATTAAAAAGATTTCGATGTTTGAATTAGTGATGGTATTCTTTATTAGCTTGATAATAGGTTTTATCTTGTTTTACATAACATTATTAGTGATTAAATATGGCTTTTTAAGTGTTAATTTATATAGTACAGCTGGTTTTCAAGTAGAATATTTGTTAAATATAATAGTATCTTTAATTTTACTTTTAAGTTTAATATTGATTAATAATAAGAATATTTCTAAACGTTTAAAAAAGATAGAAGAGTGATGTTTATATGTTAGTGTTTAAAAGTTTTTATCATAAGAGAATAACTAAATTGTATATAGTACTTTTTTCTTTACTTTTGTTAACAATATTAGTACTTAAAGCATTAGAAGATAATTATTTAACTGTTATAGAGGATACGACGAAGGGTTCTTATATAAGTTTAGTAAGTACGAAAGATAAGGGATCTAAAATTCTTAAAATGGCTAATGTTTTAGAAGTAGAAGAGGGTCTTATTAGTGATATGACACCGGATTTTTCTTTAAATTATTTAGAGGTATTTCCAACTCATTTATTAAAAGATAAGGAAATAATATTATCAAATCATTTTTTTGGTGATTATGAAGTAATGGATAGTTTCCTTTTAGCTTTTGATGGCAAGGATTATAACTTTACAATAAGAGATATTGATAATTTAGATGTGAGAAGAGCTTTAATAAGTGAAGAGATGTTTAAAAAAATAGCTGATATATCTGATAAACGTTTTTATAAAATAACTTTAAAAAATTTTATTAATCACGATAAAACAATTAAAAAAATAAAAAAGAAAATTCCTTTAAAAGAGGGTTATAGTTTGAATGTTTTTAATGCTAATACACCGAAAGAAAATATTGTAAGATTGGCTAATATTTTAAAAATAGTTTTAACTATGGTAATATTCTCTTTTGTTATTATTTATGTAATTTGTATAGCTAATACTTTAGCTGATGAAATTAATGTTAATGAGTTACTTAGAAAACTAGGATATACGAAAATAAAGGTAAGGATTTTAAATAATTTAAAACTAGTATCTTTACTTTTTATAGCAAGTTTAATAAGTTTGGTATTATTTGGATTTAGTAAAATTATTTTAGGAATATTTCATTTTACGATAGTTTTAAATTATGAATTTTTATTGCAGATTATAGTTGCTTTATTAATTATTAATTTATTATTTAATTTAGTGATAGTTCATAGAAAGGATTTAGTATGAAATTAGAAGATATAACAAAAATATATTATCTTAAAAATGAAGAGATTAAAGCTTTAAAGAATGTTACTTATACATTTCAAAACAGTAAGTTTTATGCAATAATGGGTCACTCTGGAAGTGGAAAGTCAACACTTATTAAAATAATGGGCTTGTTACTTAAGCCAAGTACTGGAGCTTATTATTTAGACGGGCAAAATATTGCTAATTTGTGTGATAAAGAATTATCTTATTTGCGAATGAAGAAAATTGGTTTTATTTTTCAAGATTATAATTTGGATGAAAATTTAAGAGCATATGAAAATGTAATATTGCCAATGCTTATTAATAAAGAAATAGAAAAGGATGAGCGAGAGTTTAGAGCTATGGAACTACTTGAAGATTTAGGTATTAAAGAGCGAGCATATCATTATCCTAAGGAATTATCAGGCGGAGAACAGCAAAGAGTGGCAATTGCTAGAGCCATAGCTAATAATCCGGATATTATTTTGGCGGATGAGCCGACGGGTAATTTAGATGAAGAAAACGAAAAAATAGTTTTTGGTGAATTAAAGAAATTAGCAAAATCAGGTAAATGTATTGTTGTAGTAACTCATAGCCCGGAAGCTTTAAAGTATGCGGATAAAGTTATTGAAATTAGTAAGGGTTCTCTTAAAGAAAATAATGGTTAATTAATATGAAAAAGAATGTTGTATATATCTTGGGGATTGCTATTATTGTTATAGCAATAATGGGTCCTATAATGGTTGAAGTAAATTTAGAAAAAGAAAAAGTTGTAAATCCGAAGTTTTTTAATAATATGTCTTTTAATGGTACGTCTAGTCCAGGTCTTTATTGTGAGCTTGATGACAGGTATGTATATACATATGATGCTATTGATAGAATAAGGTATACGCATGATGGGGTAACTAAAGAGCTCGGAGCTTGGCTTAAAGAAAATAAAGATTTTATAAATATTATGATTAAAGATTTAGAGAGTTTAAATAACCCAGTTAAAACTTATGAGCGCGATGGAGGATCAAAAGAATATCATGATGGAAATATTGGGATAATTATTTGTAATACCATAGATGGTAATAAAAATATATATATTGGTAAAGAGTTAACTGGTAATGTTCATTGTGTAAATTATCGAAAACAAATAGTTTTGGAAAAGGAAGAAAATGATAAAGTTGTTAATATTATAGATAAAAGTAATTATGGTGAAGAACTTATTGTAGGGTGTACAGATGGAATTAAACCATTTTATGAATTGGGTGAGTATAAATATTCGTTTAGATGTGGGCAGATTGTGGTCGTTTTATATGAGAGTGGTTTTATTGAAGATGCTAAGGATGCTATTTCAAATGGTAGTATAACTCTAAATGACTTGGATAAATTTAATATTAAATATAAAAAATAAATAATTGCATTATAAAAAATGAGTGCTATAATATAAATAGGTGATAAAGTTGAAGAAAAAGTTTATATTTATTTTATTATTAGTGGGGTTAATTGGCGTTATGCCGGTTGTTAGCAGTGATGTTTTAGCAAAGGAAGTAAGTACTAATACTTATAAGATTACTTATAAGCTAAATGGCGGTAAGAATAATGCGAAAAACCCTAGTAGTTTTGTTAATACCAAAGCACTAAAGCTCGAAAATCCTACTCGCAAAGGTTATACTTTTAAGGGTTGGTATAGTGATGCTAAATTTAAGAATAAAGTAACATCAATAAAAAAGGGTAGTAAAAATGTAACCCTTTATGCGAAATGGAGTGCTAATACTTATACGATAAAGTTTAATTGGAATAGTGCTACTAGTGGAGCTATGACAGAAATTAAAAATGTAAAATATGGTTCTACAATTAAATTGCCAGTGAATAAATTTAAAAAAACAGGTTATGTGTTTGTGGGTTGGAATACCAAAAGAGATGGTAGTGGCACTACTTATAAAAATAAAGCGGAAGTTAAAAACTTAACAACGAAAAATAAGGGAACTGTTAAACTTTATGCTCAGTGGAAGGATACTTTTAAAATAAAGTATGAATTAAATGGTGGGGTTAATAATAAAAGTAATCCAAGTAAGTATAAGGTAACAAAGACGGTAACTTTAAAAGAGCCAACTAGGAAAAGCTATAAATTTAAAGGTTGGTATAGTGATAAAGACTTTAAAAATAAAATAACAACTATTAAAAAAGGAACAAGTAAGAATTTAACTCTTTATGCAAAATGGGAACCAAAAGATTTTAAAACTAGTATTAATATAGTTAAATTAAAACCTCTTAAAACAAGATATAAAGAGCTTGATAAACAAGTTGATAAAATTATCAAAAAAGTTGTAAAAGATAAAATGAGTAATTATGAAAAATTACAAGCAATATATGCTTATGTAAGAGATAGATTTACTTATGAAATTCCGATTGTTGATTTGGCTACTATGCAAGCGATAGCTGAAAAATATCACTATACTTATAATGATGCTTTTAGACTTTATTTAGCTAAGTATGGCGCGGATAATAAATATGGTTCATGTGATGTTTATGCTTCACTATTTATGGTACTTGCAAGAAGAGTTGGATTTGATGCATATGTTATGAGCGGAACAGCTCCAAATAGACAAACAGGCAGAAGTGGACACTCTTGGGTTGCGATTAAAGCTAATGGCAAATATTATTTATTTGATCCACAAATTGAAGCATCAGTAGGCAGTAAATATTATTATTTTGGGAAAACCGATAAAGAACTTCCTATTTATGAATATGATAGAAAAAGTAATATAGATGCTTTTAATCATTTTAAAGAGGTTAGCAAATTAAGTGTTAATGTTAAAATGACTGGGGTAAAGAGTGGAACTTATAAAATGGGAACTTATACTACAACTTCAAGAGATACTTATCAAAGTGGAGTTAAGATTAATGAAAAACTAAACTTTAAAGTATCTTTGAGTGGTGCTA
>CAOKNI010000001.1 GCA_948470005.1 uncultured Mycoplasmatota bacterium | reverse complement strand
AGTTCCAAATTATCATGGTTAGAGCCATTTACACAGAATTTAGGACACACTCAAAAAGACATTTATAAAAAAACCACACATTAACTGTGAGGCTTTTGATTGTTATATTTTAAAATAAATTCTTGATATAATTTAGCACATTTATCTTTATCCATAGCTATTTTATCTTTATATGGATTATCAATTTTTAAATTTATATATTTTTCATCGCCAAGTTTATGATAGGGCAGGAAGTCTATTCTTTCAATATTATTTATTCTTTTTAGAAATAAAACTAATGAATCTAAATAATTATCACTATCATGAACACCAGGAACAATTACTTGTCTTATCCAGACTAGAGTATTACTTTTATTTAAAGATTCAATAAATTCTAAGAATTCATTCATACTATGTCCAGTTAATTCTTCATATTCCTTTGGTGTTGTATGTTTTATATCTAGTAATACTAAATCAATGTAGTTTAAAATTTCGTCATAATTTCCAGTTCCCACACCCGCGGTATCTAAAGCAATATGGATATTTTCTTTTTTTAGAATTTTACATACTTCAATTAAAAATTTACTTTGAAGTAACGGTTCGCCACCTGAGAAAGTAACGCCTCCACCATTTTTAAAGTAGGGCTTATTACGAATTATTTTGGTTGCTAATTCTTCAGCGCTGATATTTGGCTTAGCTATACTCCACATTTCGGGATTTTGACAATATTTGCAACGAAGGCGGCACCCACCTAAAAATATAACATTACGAATCCCAGGACCATCTACAAGCCCTAAGGATTCGATAGAAGAAATATATCCCTTCATTATATTTTCTCGTGGAAAGTACGAGATATTACTTCTTCTTGTTGTTTACGAGTAAGTTTATTAAATCTTACTGAATAACCTGATACTCTGATTGTAAGTAGAGGGTACTTATCAGGATTTTCCATAGCATCAATAAGCATTTCACGATTTAGGACGTTAACATTTAGGTGATGTGCTCCTTTAATGAAGTATCCATCCATTAAATTAACAAGATTATTTATTTGTTCATCTTTATTCATACCAAGAGAAGCTGGCACAATGGTAAATGTGTTAGATATACCATCTTTGCAACATGTTGTATAGTCAAGTTTAGCTACACTATTAAGAGATGCGATAGCTCCACTTAAATCACGCCCATGCATAGGATTAGCACCAGGAGCAAAAGGAACGCCAGCGGCACGGCCATCAGGAGTAGCACCAGTTTTAGAACCATAGACGACATTAGATGTTATTGTAAGGGCTGACATGGTAACTTCGGCATTACGATAAGTTTTATGTGTTTTTAAAGCACTAGATATTTTCTCAGTTATCTCTTTAGCAATATCATCAACACGGTCGTCATCATTGCCATATTTAGGGTAATCACCTTCAATTTCAAAATTAATAGCTATTCCTTCTTCATTTCTGATAGGCTTAACTTTCGCATATTTGATAGCAGATAGAGAATCAGCGGCAACTGAAAGACCAGCAATACCGTAAGCCATATAACGGTGAACATCAGTATCATGTAAAGCCATTTGGCCTGCTTCATAAGCATATTTATCATGCATGTAATGAATAATATTCATAGCATCACTATATACTTTAGCAACTTTGTCTAAAACGTTAAAATATGCTTTTTTAACTGTTTCATAGTTTAGATATTCATCAGTTATTTTATCAACACCTTCAAATACTTTAATATTGTGAACTTCATCAATGCCACCATTAATAGCATAAAGTAGTGATTTAGCTAAGTTACAACGCGCACCAAAAAATTGCATGTCTTTACCTACACGCATAGCGGATACACAGCAAGCAATAGCATAGTCATCCCCATAAATAGGACGCATTAAATCGTCACTTTCATATTGAATAGCGTCGGTTTCAATTGACATTTTAGCACAGTATTTTTTCCAAGCATCAGGTAATTTCTCACTCCAAAGGATAGTGATATTAGGTTCTGGTGAAGGATTTAGATTGGTAAGAGTATGAACTAAACGGAAAGATGTTTTAGTTACTAAATTTTCTTTGTTATTAGTTAAACCACCAATAGAGCATGTAACCCAAGTTGGGTCGCCTGAGAATAATTCGTCATAATCAGGAGTTCTTAAGTGTCTTACCATACGTAATTTAATAACGAAGTTATCAATCATTTCTTGAGCTTCACTTTCGGTTATAAGACCAGCTTCTAAATCTCTATTTATATAGATATCAAAGAAAGCATCAACCCGACCTAGAGATTCTGCAGCTCCATTATTTTCTTTTACGGCAGCTAGATAAGCTAGGTATGTCCACTGGATAGCTTCTTTAGCATTTCCTGCTGGTTTAGAAATATCAAAACCATATTTAAGAGCCATTTTTTTCATTTCTTCTAAAGCACGATATTGCATAGATATTTCTTCACGAACGCGAATATTCTCTTCATTTATTTCCTGATAAGAATTATCCCATTCATTCTTTTTTTGCTCCATTAAGTAATCAATACCATAAAGAGCAACACGACGATAATCGCCAATAATACGACCGCGACCATAAGCATCTGGTAGACCAGTTAGTAAACCAACATGTCTTGCTGTACGTATTTCTTTAGTATAAGCATCAAATACCCCTTGATTATGAGTTTTGCGGAACATATTAAAATATTTATCTATTTCCGGATTTAGTTTGTATCCGTATGCATCTAAGCTTTGATAAACCATGCGAATACCACCATAAGGGTTTACAATTCTTTTAAATGGGGCATCTGTTTGAAGACCAACAATTACATCGTCTTCAGGGCAAATATAACCCGCTTCAAAACTATTTATGCCAGACATATTATCAACGTCAATATCTAAGACATGTTTTTTAGTTTCTTCTTTATATAATTCTTCATATTTAGCCATGATTTTTTCAGTTTTAGGAGTAGGCCCTACTAAAAAAGTCTCATCGCCATTGTAAGGAGTGTAGTTTTTGCTAATGAAATCTTGAACGTTTATTTCATTACACCAAGCTCCTTCTTTAAAATTTTTCCAATATTCTTTCATTTTTTATTCAACCTCCTTGTATAGTTTATCATTTTATGTAGATTAATTCAACTAAAATTTTAAAATGTGTAAAGTGGAATTTTAAGGCATTTTAGTTGTCTCTTTTATTTTATGCTTTTAAGGCTTAATTAGTTGCAAAAAAGAATAAGAAGAAGTATAATAAGGGCACTTTTTGGGGGCTAAGGCTATGCAAGATTTAGAGATGCAGAAGAACCTTTAAGGAGAGTACTAGAAAAATAGTGCATGTAGTAGACTTTAATTTTATAATTTGATAAAATTAGATTATATGAAAAGTTTTTAATAGATTTAGAAAGGCAAAGAAATGAATATAGGTGTAGATATTGATGGGGTTTTAATTAATGATGATGATTATATTTTGGCTAACGGAACAAAGTTTTGTGTAGATAATGACTTAGATTTTTATTTAGACCCTTTAAAATACGAAGCAAGAAAATTTTCTTTTTATCATGACAAAGAAACATTAAAAAAGTATACTTTAGAGTATTGGTGGAATTATTTAGAAAATGCTAGTCCAAGATTGTATGCTAAAGAAATATTAAAAAAATTAAAAGCAGATGGTCATAATATTTATATTATTACCTCAAGACAATATGCGCCAGATGATACCGAAGAAGGCAAAAAAGTGCGTGAGCTTACCACTAAGTGGTTGCAAAAGAATGATATTCCTTATGATGATATTTATTTTGTGCATGATAAAATTGCAGTTATTAAAGATAAAAACATTGATGTAATAATTGAAGATAGCCCCGAAACTATTCCAAGATTTTTAAATTTTACGAAAGTCTTATGCTATGATGCAAGATATAATATAAGTTTATCCGGTGATAATTTAACTCGAGTATATAGTTGGTATGATATTTATGATAAAATAAGGAAAGGTTTAAAGTAAAAACATAAATGGAAGTATTTTTGAATGAAAGACAGGTAAATGTAAAAATTGTTCGCAAAAATAATAAAAATATTTATTTTCGTTTTGACGAGTATTTAAATTTAGTGGTAACAGTAAATTCACGAGTAAGTGAAAGGGAGATAAAGAAATTAATCCTTCAAAATGAACCTTCTTTAGAGCGGATGATGCAAAAGTATGAAAAAAAAGTGCAAAAAGAGCAAGAGTTTTGGTATTTGGGTAATAAATATGAAGTCCTAATTGATAAAAATACTAAAGATATAGAATTTAATAATAGAGTAATAATTTGTGAAAGTAATGATGCTTTAGCGAAATTTATAAAATGGAAGATAAAAGAAATATTTAATTATGAAGTAGATAAAATGCGAGAAGTTATTAAAACACCATCATTTACAATTAGGCTTAGAAAAATGAAAACAAGATGGGGAGTGTGCAATTATAAAGATAACATTATCACACTTAATACGGAATTAATTAAATATAATAAAAACTTACTTAGATATGTAATTGTGCATGAGATGTGCCATTTTTATCATCATAATCATGGTAAGCTTTTTTGGAATATGGTTGAAAAGTATTATCCAAATTATAAGGAAGCTAGAAAGGAACTTAGAAGTTAATGAATATTGAATCGATTAATAATCCGCGAGTTAAAGAATGGGTAAAATTAAAGGAAAAGAAATATCGTGATAAGACAAATACTTTTTTAATTGAAGGAGATCATTTATTAGAAGAAGCTTTAAAACAGAATTTAGTAAAAGAAATTATAGCGGTAGAAGAGAGTTTTAAAGAGGAAAATATGCCTTTTTATTTAGTAAGTGAAGCGGTAATGAAGAAAATTACAAATCAAGTTTCTGCTAGTAAAGTAGTCGCAGTAGTAAATAAAATAGCTAAAAAGGAAATTGAGGGCAAAGTTTGTGTTTTAGATAATATTCAAGACCCGGGAAATTTGGGAACTATTATTAGAAGTGCGGTAGCATTTAATATAAAAACTATTATTATGAGTGAGGATACTGTAGATTTATATAATGAGAAAGTTGTAAGGTCAAGTGAAGGAATGCTTTTTAATATTAATTTTATTAAAGGCAATATAGAAGAATTATTAATTGATTTAAAAAATAAAGGTTATAAAATATATGGAACTAATGTAGATGCCGGTGTAGATTTGAAAAATGTGGCATTTGAAGAAAAAGTTGCAGTAATTATGGGAAATGAGGGGCAAGGTGTCAGGAAAGAGTTAGATAGTCTTTGTGATGTTATGTTAAACATTCCTATTAATAAAGATTGTGAGTCTTTAAATGTTGGAGTAGCAACAAGTATTATATTTTATGAGTTAAATAGAAAGGAAAGCTAAATGCAAGAATATTATATGCCAGAATTTGCTCTTTTTGAAAGAGTAGAAAATTATTTAAGGACACAAGGATGGAATGTCACTACTATTAACAAGAATTTTCTCGATAATGGCGATGTAGAATTTAATGTTTTTCTCAAAAGTAATGGTCAAACAAGTAGAAAAATATTAAATATAATTGATTTTGAAGAATTAGTAAGAATGGCATCAGGGAATATGAATACATTTAAAGTTGTAGTAGCTGCCCCATTAGTTGGTTATGTATTTGGGCCAAAACTAGAAGCTCAAGCACATAGATAGTAAAGGGTGATAGTTATGATGGGTGGTTTTATTTCGGAAGCAAGATTATTTTTGTATATTAAAGAGTATTTTGAAAAATTAGTTTTAGAAGATGTGGAATTAAAAAGTTATTTATTAGATAACGCGGAAGTGATTTTTGTTCTTTATGATACTATTTATGCTAGAGGAGAAAAAGCAAGAAGAATGTTACAATTTAAAAAAGGAGCTTTTGCGCTACTAGTTCAAGATATTTTGGGTAGTGAGACATATTTAGAAATATTTTCCAATTATCGTTTAAGCTTTAAAGCAGAGAATAAAAGCAGCTATAATAGGGTTAGAAAAAGAGGACGAAAGAAATGAACTATATTTATTTAGGTAAAATTGTTAATACGCATGGAATAAAAGGCGAGATAAGAATTAAAAGTAATTTTTTGAAAAAAAATTTAGTATTTAAAAAAGGTTTTAATATTTATATCGGCGATAATTATCAAAAAGAAGTAATTAATAGTTATAGAGTTCATAAAGATTATGATATGGTAACATTAGTTGGGATTAAGAATATTAATAATGTTTCAAAATATAAAGGAGCAAAAGTATATATAAATAAAGATGATTTAAAATTAAATGATAAAGAGTATTTAATAGAAGATTTAGTAGGAATGAAAGTAGTAGCTTTTAATAAATGCTATGGCGAGGTAATAGATGTAGTTACAAATAAAGCCGGAATACTTTTAGTAATAAAAGGTGATAAAAAAGTATATGTTCCTTGTATTTCGGAGTTTATTAATAAAGTTCATTTAAATACTAAAGAAATTGAAATTACAAGAATTGAGGAGTTTTTATGAGATTTGATATTTTGACACTTTTTCCTGGAGTTATTGAAGCATATATCAATGAAAGTATAATTAAAAGAGCAATTAATAAAGGCTTAATAGAAATAAATATTGTTAATATAAGAGATTTTACATTACTAAAAAATGGGCAAGTTGATGATACCCCATATGGAGGGGGAGCTGGCATGGTTTTAATGTGTGAACCTGTGGTTAGAGCCATTGAAAGCGTCAAAACTAATGATTCAAAAGTTTATCTTTTAACACCGCAAGGAAAAACTTTTAGTGATAATATTGCTAGCCAGTTAGTTAATTGTACGAAACATCTTATTTTAGTATGTGGACATTATGAAGGCTTTGATGAGAGAATTCTTAAGTTTGTGGATGGAGAAATTAGTATTGGTGATTTTGTGCTTACAGGAGGAGAATTACCAGCGCTAGTTATAATGGATACTATAGCAAGATTTATTCCGGGTGTAATTCAAAAAGAGTCCTTCTTAAATGATTCATTTAAGAATAATTTATTAGATGCTCCTGTTTATACTAAGCCAAGAAAATTTAGAGGGTTTGCTGTTCCAGATGTGCTTTTAAGTGGTGACCATAGGAAGATAGAGGAGTATAGAGAGCAAGAAAAAATTAGAGTAACGAAAGAAAAAAGGCCAGATTTATTAGAAAAGTAGAAAATCTTAAAAATATAAAAAACTTATAGCTCTTCGCTCGACAAAACTCTATTATTTATGATAAAATGTATTATAGGGAAGTGAGTCTTATGTCAAGAACAACTTTTATATTAATTGGTATTTTGTATTATACTTTTACGGTTATTACGATAGTCGTTGTTTTGAATTTAATAAATAAGCATGAAAAGAATAAATATAAAAATGAAATTTCTTCCTTAGAACGTGATAAAAATTTAATTGTGGGCGCGTCTATTTTATCAGAACTTAATAAGGTTGGAGCTTTAATTAATAATGACGTTATGCAAAAGAAGTATGATAATTGGTGCAACAGATTAAAGGATATTAAAGATGTGGAAGTACCAAAGATTACCGATGCTTTAATTGAGGCCCAAAATGCTTTTGAAGATAAAGATTATAAAACTTTAAAAACGAAGATTGCGTCATTAGAGTTACAAATAGCTTATGTTAAAACAAAAGCAAGTTTTCTGTTGGATGAGATAAGAGAAATAACACTTAGTGAAGAAAAAAATCGGGAAACTATTACAAAACTTAAAGCAGATTACCGAGCTATCCTTGCAAAATATAATGCTAATAAAGATGATTATGAAGAAGTTATTAAGCCTTTAGATTTGCAAATTGAAAATGTTGATAAGCTTTTTAGTGCTTTTGAAGTAGCAATGGAAAATAATGAGTATACGGAAGTTGGCAAAATTGTTAAAGCAATTGATGATACAATTGGAAATTTAAAGGTTGTGATTGAAGAAGCACCATCTATTATTGTGATGGGTCGGAAACTTATTCCAACAAAAGTGCTGGAAATTACAAAAATTGCTGAGAAAATGAGTAAAGATGGTTATAATTTGGATTATCTTAATATTAATTATAATATAACAGAAGCTGATAAAAAAATAAATGATGTTTTTGGAAGACTTAAAGTACTTAATTTAGAGGATAGTGTATTTGAGCTTAAAACAATTTTAGATTATTTTGATTCTTTGTATCAAAACTTTGATAAAGAGAAGTTGGCAAAAAGAATTTACGAAGATTATCAGAGAAGTATTTTAATTAAGACAACTAAATTAGCTAAAATTAGTAATGATTTAAATCGTAAGATTGATGATTTAAAATATAGTTACGACTTGATGGAAGAAGATATTAAAGTAATAGATGATATTGCTTTAGAAATCAAAAATATTAAAGATGACTTCAATCGAATTATAGAGTTGCAACGCAGTGGAGTTTTAGCTTATTCTAAGCTTGCTAAAGAAATGGAAAGCTTAAATAATAAACTTACTAAAACTGAGGAAAAGCTTGACCAGACGCTTAGAAGTTTAAGTAGTTTAAAAGAAGATGAAAAAAGAGCAAAAGAACAATTAGAAGAAATTAAAAAAATATTAGTACAAGCTAAAAATAATATGAAAACATATAAATTGCCTATAACCCCGAAGAATTTTTATGTAGAGCTTGGAGAAGCAGCTGAAGCGATAAATAATATGGTTCAAGAATTAGATAAAAGACCTATTTCCATAAAAGTATTAAACACGAGAGTAGATACGGCACGAGATTTAACGTTAAAAGTTTATAATACAACTAAAGAGGCAATAAAAACAGCACGAATGGCAGAGACAGCAATTGTCTATGGTAATAGATATAGAGCAGTGCATAAAGATGTTGAAGTAGGACTTATAAAAGCGGAAAATGCTTTTTATAAAGGTAATTTTAAAACCAGCTTAGAAAATGCTATAAATGCGATAAATGTGGTAGAACCAGGCATTCATAAAAGGCTTATTGAGGAATATAAATGATTACAACATTAAAAGAACTATTTAAAAATGGAAAAAAAGAAATAATTTATGAATTTTATCAAAAAATTTTGGGTGATAAAGCGAAAGATTATGAAAAAGTAACTAGATTAGATATTTATAGAGAACTTCTATCTCTTTATCAAGAAGATCCTGAAATGATTTTAAGACTTTGCACTTTGGAAGAAGTAAATGTGTTAAAACGTTTAGTGGGTGAAGATGAAGTTATTTTAAATGAAGGATATATTGATTATTTAGTAATTAATAATTTACGAAGCAATTTTTTAATACATTTGCAAGATAATGGAAAATATAAAATTTATAAAGACTTGATTAATTATGTAAAAATGGCATTTAATTTATTTAATTATGAGGAATATTCTTTAAAGGATGTTTTGGATAGTGCTATTATTGGGATTGTTAGAGTATATAATGTTCTATCACTTTCGGAATTTATAGAGCTTTTAACTTCCTACAACAATGATTTTACTTCTATTAGTTTCAAAACTTATGTAACAAATAATCCGCGACTTCGAGATAAATTAAAAATTGTAAAATATAAGGGAAAGAATTACGTAGTTTCTTTGGAGAATTTTTTTTATAAAGATATAATTAAAATGCGAAATGAAGAAAAAGAAATGGTTCACTATGATTTAGAAAGCTTAATAAGTGTTGGCAAGTATAAAATTAATTTGTTTGATGAAAATATATTTAAATTTTTAAACTTTTTAGAACTTCATTTAGCACCTGTTTATATCGAAGAAATAATTAATGAAATAATTATTTACTCAGGGTTACAATTAAATGATAATGAGGTTTTAAAAGTTATTGCAAATGATATAGAGCCTTTATATAAAGCTTTAAGTGAGATAGTTTTATATATGCCATCTTGGTTGCCTTAAAAAACATGTTAAATATTTGACATATATATTAAAAACTATTATAATCTTCCTATTGGGAGGTTTTTTAGTATGGCTTTAGATATGACTTTCTCGGTACCTAATGATAAAAGCTCACTTAAAGAAAAAATAGCTATGATTAAGACTAATCAGGTTATTGCTGCCGCCATGCGAAAAGAAGTTAGTCAAGTTTATAATCAAGGTAATAGAGAAGTAAATACGGATATTAAACCTTCTTTTAAACAAGTTATAAGTTGTAGTGTTGAGGCATTAGACTGCGAGTTTTTTGATATTTATAATCAGATATGTAGGTTAAATATCGATTCTTGCGATGATGAAGAATTAATAGATGCTTTGAATGGGATAGTTGCAAATGATAATATTTGCTATGAGGTAATTATAAATAAAGTTAGATTAAAACTATATGGCGAAATTGTAGAATATACGCATATGTTTTTTGATGCAAAAACTGAAGAAGAAAGAAGTAGTATTAGAGCAATTATTGAAAGTCATAAAAGAAAAATAGAGGCACTAATTGGATTAAATGAGACAGAGGAAATTGTAGCTTCTTTTCATGATAATAATGAACTATTTTTCTTACCAAAAGATTCTGATAGAATAATTGTTAAAGAGATTTTAGAAAAGGAACTTGTTCCTAAAGCTTATTTTGGTCAAATAGCAGGCGTCTTAAAAGATATTATAAATGGGCAAATTCACCGAGTAAAAAGACTAACTCCAAGGCCATTTTATGAAATAATTTCGGGAGATTTAAGAATTATATTTGATAAGCTAAGTGATAATGTATACATAATTATTGATATATTTTTAAAGAGGACTACGATGAATAAGGTATATAGGGAGAATTTGGATAATAGACAAAAGCAATACTTAAAATATCGAGATTACTTTATGATGAGTATTAGTAATCCTAAAGTTTTAGCAGAACAAGCAAAAATATATAAAGAAATAATGCAAGTGCTTGATACTGAAAATTTAGATATGGGAGGAAGATAAAATGCTTCAAGATTTAAGAGATTTTATTTTGCTTTCGAAGGAAGAATATATATCAAGTGAAAGTTCTATAGAATACGAGAAATTAATGCAAGAAGCACTAGCTAAATATGATTTAAATAGTGAAGCAGCGGAAGTAATGGATATTTCAGATATATATTTTTATTTAATGATAGCTGATAAGCCAGAGGCTATTTCTTTAATAAAAGCACTAATTGCTAAGTATCAAGAATATTTTAATAATCCAAGGAAAAGAGAAATTTTAAGACTTATTTTTCTATATTATAATGATGATGAGTTTACAAATATTTTAGAGTATTCTTTGCATGTCACTAATAGTAATATGGCTGATAAGGCTCATGGCTTAATTATAAATTATATGGAAAAACAAAATATAAGTTTGGTGTCTTTGAGTAAATTTACTGTGCTATTAGATACTAATTTTAAAATGGTTAGAGATTTTCAGATAGCTCAAGGTATTGGAGAAAAAAGCGTAAATATAGCTTTTAGATATGCTGAATATGCAACCTCTATAAAGGGAAAGACAAGTAAAAATATTATAAAGAAAACTATTTGGAAACTTGGTAATTCTGAAAAAGTATTTGACGATGCGGCTCAAAATAGCTTTATAGAAATATTACACGAAAAATTTAAAAAATATCAAAATAATGTTTTAAAAGCGAAACGAGCAATGGAAAAAAGAAATAGTAAATTAGATAGGTTAATAGAATTATTAAGTGTAAAAGGGGAAATAAGTAGGATAGATGCCATTTTAGAATTATGTCCTAATGAAGAAATAAAAGAAAGAGTTGTAGATTACATTTTAAAGCATAATTTAGAATGTTATCAAGAAATAAATACAAGATATCAAAATCTTAAAAATAATGATGTAGAAGCTTTTAAAGCGTTATTAAAGGGTTATGGTTTTTCTTTTCAAAAACTAAATAGAGAAGAACAACAAAGTTTAATTATCGCAGGTTATGAAAGAATTTCAGAGTGCTTAGATTTTTTTTATAAAAATGAAATTCATATGGATATTAGAAATATTGCTAAAATAGATTTTAATAAATTGGAAAAAATTAAAGAATTGCTTGGTAAAGGTTTTATTAATAAAGATTTTATAAATAGCCATAACGAAATATTATTTGGCAATAATGATTTCCTAGATATAATAATTCAAAATGTAACTTTTCTTAATAGTCAGAAAATAAATATGATAAATTATTCTAATTCATTAGATATTTTATTAAGTACTAGAATTATGTATAATTTAAATCTTTTATTGGCTTATGGGCTTGAAATTGGCAGGAAAACATTAGCTATTAACTTTTTGCAAGATGATAATTTGGAAGCTAAAATAGAACTTGGAATAGAAATGGGTTTATTACATGAAGAAGAGTTAGATATTTTAAATAAGCCCTTTGAAGAGTTATATCAGGATAAAATCTATAGATTACTTGATATTAATAGAAAAGTTGAAGGAGTATTTAACTATCAGAGTTTTTTTATAGATTCTGCTTTAGAAATTATTAGTGATGAATATAAGATTATGTTTCAAGCTTCGTCTTTAAAAGAAACGCCGCTTCCTTTTTCTTTACAAAAATATCAAATTAATAGACAAGTACTTCTTATTAATGGAGTTTATGTTTCAATTAAAAGATTGTGTGATAATTTAAGTAAAATTTTAGTAGTTGATGAAAAGGCTTTATTTTATGCAATTATTTATGGTAGCTATTATACGATGATGGAAATTGAAGCTTTAAGTACTGAACTTTATCCCGAGTTTCTAAGGAGTCATAATGCTTTACAGCGAATTTAAATAAAAAAGTCAATTTAAACCTTTATTGTTTACAACCTAAATTAGTCATGTTATAATGGCTAAGTAATTAATATTAGAAGTTATTATATTTAGGAGGGTATTAATATGTTTAGATTTGTGGTAGCCTTAATTTTATCTAAAATGGCTTTGTTGTTTTACAAATTAACAGGAAGAACCCAAAATGATAGGCCGGGATTACTTGCTAATAAAATTTGTCCAGATTTTTTGAAGCGAATAAAAAAGCCAAAGATAGTTATATGTGTTAGTGGTACTAATGGAAAGACTAGTATTGTAAACTTTATGGCGGATATAATGCGAGAAAAAGGCTATAAAGTAGCTTATAATGATTGGGGAGCAAATATTTTTGCTGGTCATGCAAGGCTTTTACTTGATGCTGTAAATATATTTAATAGAAGCACAAAGGAGGTAGCTATTATTGAAGTTGATGAGAAAACTTCAAATATAACTATACCAATGTTAAAGCCGAACTATTTTATCGTAACTAATTTGTTTCGAGATTCCATTAGAAGAAATGGACATATTGAATTTATATATAAGAGATTAGATGAGGCTTTTAGGAAAAGTCCTGAGACTATCGCTATTTTAAATGCTTGTGACCCAATAAGTTCTAATTTAGCAGCGAAAAATAAAAGGATATTTGTGAAAATGAATGATGCTGGGTTTAAACCACTTCCTAATGCTTCTAAAGAATATTTGATGTGTCCAAAATGTGGTGAGGAGCCTCATTATAATTATCGTTTATATCGTTCCATTGGGGAGTTTTATTGTAAGAATTGTGGCTATAAATCTCCAGATGGTAAGTATACCGCGGATGTTGCTAACTTAACTAATAAAGAAATGAGAGTTATAGAGAATAATAAAGAGTATAAATATAATTTGATTAATGATTCCGTGTTTTATGCTTATAATTTGCTTTTTGTAATAGCAGTCTTGCGAGAAAGAGGCATGAAACATGAAGAACTTATAGAATATGTTAAGGGCCTTAAAATTACGAGTTTTAGGAATTTTAGCGAAACTATTAACGGAGTAGAGGTTAATTGTTTTGCAAGCAAAGGTCAAAATGGTTCATCATCATCATCTGTTTTTGAATATATTACAACTAATAAAGATTCTAAACAAGTAATTATTTTTATGGATGAATTGTATGATAAATATCATCCTTTAGAAACACTTACATGGCTTTATGAGGCGGATTTTGAATTTTTAAAAAGTCCTAATATTAAAAAGATTATTATTGGTGGAAAGTTGTATCGCCAATATAAAGTAAGATGTTTACTAGCAGGTATTCCTGAGGATAAAATAGTTTGTGTTGAAAACGAAGAGGATACAGTTAAGTACTTAGATTTAAATAAAAAAGATAAAATTTATATATTATATGATGTAGATTTAAGAGCTATTGCTATTAAATTACTTGATTACTTAAGAGGTGTATTATGAAAATAGTTGAAGTTTTGTTTCCTGAACTATGTGGTATTTATGGCGATAAAATGAATATGGTATATTTTGATAAATGCTCTAAGAAAATAAAAATGGTTGAAACTTGGCATACAAAAGAGCCGTATTTTGTAAGTCATAAAGTTGATATGATTTATATTGGACCAATGACCGAGGATAATCAAGAGAGATTTATAAAATTATTGATGCCATATAAAAAGAAAATTAAAGAAATGATTGAGGATAATGTTGTATTTTTAGCAACTGGTAATGCGCTTGAAATGTTTGGTAATTATATACTTGATGGAGAAAGAAAAATTAAGTGTTTAGGCATATTTGATTATTATGCTAAAAGAGATATGTCTGATGTTGTGAATTATTTAGGGCTTGGCAAATATAATAATCAAGATATAATTATTCATAAGGTACAGTTTTCAAAATGTTATGGAGAATTTAAATATCCATTTATTTTGAAAAATAGCGGGCTAGGTATGAATGATGAATGCCATAATGAAGGAATTCATTATAAAAACTTTTATGGAACATATTCGTTAGGGCCACTTCTTCTTACTAATCCATACATTGCAGAATGTTTATTAAAAGATTTAAAAATAAACGAAGATATAGCATTTAAAGAAGATATAATGGAAGCTTTCAAAACTCGTTTAGATAGATTTAAAGAGGTATATGAGAAAGACTGATGCGTGAACTTGTAAAATGAAAGTAGACACAAAAAGATGTGTTTACTTTTTCTTTGATATAATTAAAATAAAGCGCTACTATATCCAAAGAAAATATTTCTCAAACTGTATCTCTAGTTAATAACTTTCAAGATTGTTTTTATTTCTAATTGTATAAATTAATGTTCGATAATCTTTTGAAGTTCTTAATTCAGTTTCTAGTTCTAGATTTCTTTGAAATCCTAAGCTCTCAGCCATATTAATAGATGCTTGATTTTCTATATCAATTGCTAAATGAATTTAGTTGCAATTTGGCATGCTTGTAAAAATATTTGTACATAGTAGATTTATAATATATTTAGCTATTCCGTGTCGACGATATTTTGGAATTATAGCTATGGAAATTTCGCGGTCAGATAAATCATCATTTCTAAAACCTATTTTACAAAAACCAATGAGTTCATTTTCATATAATATTATGTGTGAAGCAAAATAGGAAAAAGAAACATAAGAAGTTATAGATTTATCTTTTATTGCATGAGCAAAATCTCTTTGATAATTCGGGATAAAAGCTTGAATGTGTATTTTATTAAAATCCTTAATATTCCTTCTTTTTTATTAATTATATCAGAGAATTAAGTATATTTTTAGTTATTTCTATACTTTTCTTCTATTTCTTTTTTAGTTTCATATAATTTCTCAGGTGATTATATGTTTTTTAGTGATATTCATAATAGAATGCGTTTTATTTTTTTAGTTTCAATAATAGTTTTAATGGCAATAATAGTAAAAGTCTTTTATATTCAAGTGTTTTCTTATGAAAAATTAAATACTTTGGCAGAAAGCCTTTGGAGTAGAGAACTTCCTATAAAAGCGGATAGAGGAAAAATTGTAGATAGAAATGGTGAGGTTTTAGCAGATAATCTTACTACTGTTTCTTTAGTGGTAGTGCCAGGACAAATAAGAAATCCAGAGGAAGTGGCCAAAAATTTAGCCAAAATTTTAAAATCAGATTATAAAGATATGCTTAAACATGTTACAAAATCAACGTCAATTGAAAGAGTACATCCCGAAGGGCGAAGACTTAGTTATGAAATAGCCGAGGAAATTAATAAACTTGGTTATGATGGAGTATATTTACTTAAGGAAAGTAAGCGTTATTATCCTAATGGCAATATTTTATCGCATGTTTTAGGATATGTAGGAATTGATAATCAGGGCTTGTCTGGATTAGAACTTTATTATGATGAGTATTTAACCGGAGCGGATGGAGCTATAAAATATTTTTCAGATGGAAAGGGAAATAAATTAGAATTAACAGAAGTTTATGAAGCGCCAACTAGCGGAATTACTTTAGAGCTCACTATTGATATGAAACTACAAAAAGCCGTGGAAAACGAACTTGATAATGCAATTGCTAAATATAATCCAGAACAAGCTTTAATAGTGGCAATGAACCCTAATACCGGCGAAGTTTTAGCAATGGCTAGCAGACCTAACTTTAATAGTAATGAATATCAAAATTACAGTACGGAAATAATTAATCGTAATTTGCCAATATGGATGACTTATGAGCCTGGCAGTACATTCAAAATTATTACTTTATCAGCAGCATTAGAAGAAAAAACGATTAATTTATTTGAAGATACTTTTCATGATTCAGGGGCTATTCATATAGATGGAGCAACTATTCATTGTTGGAAACATGGCGGCCATGGAACACAAACAATGCTTCAAGTAGTAGAAAATTCTTGTAATCCCGGCTTTGTGAATATTGGTAATACATTAGGAGCAAATAAACTTATGAATTATATTGATAAATATGGTTTTGGCTCCAAAACAGGGATAGATTTAAATGGCGAGGCAACTGGAATTTTGTTTGATGTTAATAAAATGGGGCCAGTAGAACTTGCAACAACTAGTTTTGGACAAGGAATAAGTGTAACTCCTATTCAACAAATTAGAGCTGTATCAGCAGCAATTAATGGTGGAACTTTATATACCCCTTATATGGTTGGCGGTATGCTTGAGAGCGAAACAAACAGTGTAATAAAAAAATATGAACCCAAGGCGGAAAGACAAGTAATAAGCGAAGAAACCAGTAAATTAGTTAAATATGCATTAGAAAGTGTAGTAGCCAATGGAAGTGGCAAAAATGCTTATATCGAAAACTTTAGAGTTGGTGGAAAAACGGGAACTGCTCAAAAGGTTAAAGACGGAAAATATTTAGATGGTAATTATATTTTATCTTTTATGGGATTTATGCCAGCAGATAACCCAGAAATAGTCGTGTATGTAGCAATTGATAACCCCAAAGGAGTTACGCAATACGGAGGTGTCGTTTCAGCACCAATTGCTAAAAGTGTTTTAACATCAGCAATAGAAATATTAGGCATTGAACCAAGTAAAGATGGAATGCCAAGAGATTATACATGGCTTGATAAAAAATATGTCTTAATTCCTAATGTGGTAGGAATGAGCAAAGATGAAGCTGCTCAAGCTTTGAAAAACTTTAATGTTTTATATTCTGGAGTAGGGGATACTGTAATTTACCAAGCTCCAAATTATAATTATTATGCGAAAGAAGGAGAAAGTATTAAATTATTATTAGGGTAAATTATCAATTTAATGTCAAATATGTTTTAAATTAAAGAATTTTGGAATAATTAGTAGTATAATACTAAAGAGAAGAGGTGTATTATGTTATTACTTGCAAAAACAGCCATGGCAATACTTTTAGGTTTTATATTATCTATTGTAGTTGGGCTAGTATTAATACCTATTTTAAAAAAGTTTCATATTGGTCAATATGTTAGTCATTATGTGGGAGAGAGACATTTAAAAAAACAAGGAACGCCAACTATGGGAGGTTTAATATTTATTATTCCAACGATTGTTGCTTTAATCCTTTTATATTTTAATGGTAGTATTCAAATTTCATCTAATTTAATTATATTATTGTTCGTTTTTATTTCTTATGCGTTCCTGGGTTTTATTGATGATTTTATGAAAATAAAATATCAGAATAATAAAGGACTTACTATTGTAACAAAGTTATTAGTACAAATGATTATAGCTTTAGTTTTCTTTTATATTTTTATGAGTAATGGGGGGAAATCTGACTTAGTTATTACAAGTCTCAGCATTAATATTCATATGAGTTGGACTTTTGGCTTATTTATTTTATTTTTATTAGTTGGAACTAGTAATGCGGTAAATATTACAGATGGTTTAGATGGTCTAGCAGGAGGACTTAGTGCAATTGCATTTTTTGCTTTTGGAATAATTGCTTGGAATACAGGATGGCTACAAGGATATCAAGAAATAGCAATATTTTGTTTCGTTTTAGCCGGCGCTTTATTAGGCTTTTTAGTGTTCAATTCTCATCCAGCAAAAGTTTTTATGGGTGATTTAGGTTCGTTATCTTTAGGGGCTGCTTTAGCTACAATTGCCATTCTTACTCGCCATGAACTCTCTTTAGCATTAATTGGGGGAGTATTTGTAGTAGAAACTTTAAGTAGTTTAATACAAATTATTGCAATTAGAAAATTCAATAAAAAAATATTTAAAAGAGCTCCTTTACATCACCACTTTGAAGTTGTAGGATTAAATGAACAAGATATAGTACGATATTTTTGGGTAGCAGGATTAATTCTTGCTATGGCAGCAATAACTTATGGAGTATGGTTATAATGAATGAAGAATTTAGAGAGTTTTTAATTAAAGCTAAACAAGCAACTTATGCAAATGGCAATGCTAAAAAAGTTAATTCTAGTAGATCTGGGTCTAATGATTATCATTATGAGGAAGATATAAATGGCAAAAAATATATTTACCATGATACTTATTTTGGTGGAACTTGTTTTATGGGAGAAGAAGTTGTTTATATTGATAGTGATGTCCCTATTTGGGGAATGAATTATTATGGCATTACAAAAGATATAACTTTAAGTGAAGAAGCTATGGATAAAGCCTTAAGGCCGGCATTGATACAAGTTGGTAATGATGATATTTTACCTCTAAGAGGACCAAAAACTTTTCAAAATGGGGAATATCTTTATAAGTTTTTAGTAAATGGTATTTTAGATAATTTTCAAGCAACTGAAAAAATATATAAAAATAACCGCCTAGTTTATGAGCTTCATGCTTTTGGTGGTAAAATAATTTAAATGTAGGTGTTCTACATTTTTTTATTTATAATAAATATTAATAGGTGGAAAATATGCAGAAAAGGCACTTTGATTATATCTTATTTATTAGCGTAATTGCAATTAGCATTTTTGGCATTATTATGATTTACTCAGCTAGTTCTATTTGGGCAGAATTTAAATTTGGAGATGCTTTTAAATATGTGAAACATCAAAGTTTATTTTTTGGGATAGGAATATTTATGATGCTTTTAGCTTCAAAAATAGATTTTAAACTTTTAAAGGATAAAGCTAATTTAATTATAGGTATATGTTTTTTGCTTTTAGTATTAGTTTTAATTCCAGGTATTGGTTCAGTTAGGAATGGCTCTCGTAGTTGGTTTGGTTTTGGAGGTCTCGGAATACAGCCAAGTGAATTTGCAAAAATTGGACTTATAATATTTGTTGCCAAATATTTAGCGCGGAATCAAAAAAATATGAAAGATGTTAAAAAAGGAGCTTTACCAATTTTTATAGTTATTGGGGTGTTTTTCCTTCTTATTATGCTCGAACCTGATTTTGGAACAGCTATGGTTATTACTTTAACTTTAATTTGTTTAATTTTTGTTTCAGGACTTAAAATATCTTTTTTTGTAAAAATAGGAGTTTTAGGATTAGTAGGAATTATCGCTTTAATAATTGCCGCACCTTATCGTATGGCAAGAATTATATCATTTTTAAATCCGTGGAGCGACCCCTTAGGAGCAGGTTACCAAATTATTCAAAGTCTATATGCTATAGGCCCCGGTGGACTCTTGGGCCAAGGATTTATGAATTCCCGGCAAAAACATTTTTATTTACCAGAACCTCAAACAGATTTTATTTTTTCTATCATAAGTGAAGAATTTGGCTTTTTAGGTGTAGTTATAGTTTGTAGTTTCTTTTTTCTAATTTTTACAAGAATGCTTAAAATTGCTATGCAATCCAATGATTTATTTTTAAAGTATTTAGCATTTGGTCTGGCATTTGGCATACTTATTCAGGCAAGCCTTAATTTAGCCGTAGTAGTGGGTCTTATTCCTGTTACAGGTGTTACTTTACCTTTTTTCTCTTATGGTGGTTCATCGCTTTTAGTTTCAATGATTAGTGTGGGATTGGTTTTAAATATTTCTAAAAAATAATTGTTTGTATAATTAATAAAAATCTGTTAAAAATAATAAAAAGAGGTTGTAATAATGAATTGGAAAACTTTTTTCTTGTGGATTTTATTGTTAAGTGCTCTTGGAGGAGGAATAGTTTTTTTAGGCTATATTTTTAATGATAACACTTATAAAATACAGTTTGATACTAATGGGGGAAGTGCGATAGAGAGTTTAGAAGTTAAAAAAAATACAAAGGTAGCAAAACTTCCTATAAGTATTAAAGATGGCTATGAATTTCAAGGATGGTTTTTAAATGATATTTTATTTGATTTAAATAAAGAAATTACTAGCGATATTAAATTGGTAGCTAAATGGGAAGCGGTATATAATCAAGTTTTTAAAATAAGCTTTGATACTTTAGATGATAATGTTATAACAGATATAGAAGTAAATAAAGATAGTAAGATAGATTTACCAGAATTAGTGCGAGATGATTATGAATTTCAGGGCTGGTATTACCAAAATAAAGAATTTAGTTTGGATAATATCGAAATAAATAAAAATATTACTTTGGTGGCGAAATGGCGAAAAATAATAGAATAGTTTTTTTAATTATAAATATTATTATTAGATAATTAGATAAAAAAGTATAGTAAATAATGCTTTTTTTTTGTATAATAGTAAATATAAGGAGAGATATTATGAAAATATTAACAGTAAATGCCGGGTCATCTTCATTAAAATTTAATTTAATAAGTTTGCCTGAACAAGAAGATTTAGTGAGCGGAAATTTTGAGAAAATCGGCTTAAATGGAGGAATTTATAGTTTAAAATTTAATGGTTCAAAAATTCAAAAAGAAGCGGATATGAAGGACCATAGGATTGCTATAGAGCTACTTATTAAAGAACTTTTAGAAAATAAAATAATTAAGTCTTTAGATGAAATTGATGGTGTTGGTCATCGATTAGTACATGGTGGGGATAAATATGCCAAAAGTGTAGTCATTGATGATGAAGTAATTAAGGCTGTAGAAGATTTAGTGCCTTTAGCACCTTTACATAATCCAGCTAATATTATAGGGGTAAAAGCATTTAAAGAAGTACTTCCTAATGTTCCAATGGTTGGGGTTTTTGATACTGCTTTCCATCAAACAATGGAGGAGGAAGAATATTTATATCCTGTACCATATGCTTGGTATAAAGATTATAAAATAAGAAAATATGGATTTCACGGAACTAGTCATAAATATATAACCAAAGTTATGCAAGAGAAATTAGGCAAGCAAGATATCAATATTATTAGTTGTCATATTGGTAGTGGAGCTTCTATTTGCGCTATAAAAAATGGTTGTAGTTTTGATACTTCAATGGGCTTTACACCTAATGCTGGTTTAGTTATGGGAACAAGAAGTGGGGATATTGATTATTCAGTTATTCCTTATTATATGGAAAATACTGGGGCAACACTAAAAGAAGTTGATACGATTTTAAATAAAAAAAGTGGAGTCTTAGGTATTAGTGGGAAATATAGTGACCATCGCGATTTGGAAGCTGGTATGAAAAATGGAGAGCATTTAGCGCTTGTTGCTGATAATATGCTAGTTAAAAGTATCGCAAATTATGTTGCAAAATATTATGTAGAGCTTGAAGGGGAAGTTGATGCCATTGTATTTACTGCTGGCCTTGGTGAAAATGCACGGGAATTTAGAGAGAAGATTTTAACTAAATTAGAATGTTTAGGAATATATGTAGATTTAGATGAAAACATGGAAGTTGCTAGTTATTTAGATAAAAAAGAAGGGTTAATTTCGATGGAAGAGTCTAGCGTTCCAGTATATGTAATACCAACTAATGAAGAATTAATGATTGCAATGGATACTTACGAACTTATTAAATAAAGAGGGTGATTATTATTAATAATCTTTTGAGAAAAATATATCGAAAAATTAAGGAATATGACAAAATTGTTATTGCGAGACACGTAGGACCTGACCCTGATGCGATAGCAAGTGAAATAGCTCTTAGAGATTCGATAAGACTTACATTTCCGAAGAAGGAAGTTTACGCTGTGGGTCTTGGAGTAGCAAAATTTAAATACTATGGAATTTTAGATAAAATCGATAATGAGAAAATAGAAAACCCTTTATTAATAGTTTTAGATGTGCCAAATATTGCTCGAGTTGATGGCATTGATAATTTAAAATATAAAGAAATTTTGAAAATTGACCATCACCCAGCGGAAGATATAAAAGGACCTGTGGACTGGACAGATGAAACTTCTTGCTCTACTTGTCAAATGATAGCAGAATTAGTTTTAGCAACACCACTTAAAATGGATGCTAAAATAGCAGGTAACTTATATTTAGGTATAGTATCTGATAGCGATAGATTTTTGTTATCTTATACAACACCTAACACTTTTAAAGTAGTAAGCGAATTATTAACGCAAAGTAAAATAGAGTTTACTTCTTTATATAATTATCTTTATGATAGAAGTATTGATGAAGTGCGATTTCAAGGGTTTTTAGCGAATAATTTGACTATTACAGAAAATGGGTTAGGATATATTGTAATACCTTATGAGGTTATTAAAGAATATAATGTTGATTTAGCAACTCCTTCTAATTTGATAAATAGTTTTAATTTTATTAGAGAGGTTATTGTTTGGACTTTTATTACTGAAGATGCTAAAAATAAAGTATATAAAGTTAGTATTCGTTCTCATGGTCCAATAATTAATACGATTGCTGCGAGACATAATGGTGGTGGTCATAAATATGCTAGTGGAGCTAGACTTACTAGTGAAGAGGAAATAAATAATTTTATTAAAGATTTAGATTTAGCTTGTGAGGATTATAAAAGAGCAAGTATTAGTAATATATAGAAATCAGTAAAAGTTTTATTAATTTTTTTAATTTAAAAAGTCGCCTAATTAAGCGACTAATTTTTTGAGATAAGAAAATCAGAGATTATTTCGGGATTTTTATGGTTTATAGCTATTTCATAAATTATGTCAATTATAGGCATAGAAATATTTTGTTTTTCTAAAAGTTTCTTTACGGATAAAAGTGTGTAATATCCTTCAGTAGTATTTTCTTTTAAATAAGTAGTAATTTCTTCCTTATCATTTTTAGTACCTAAAAGGAGACCAAATTTATAATTTCGACTTTTAGGGGTAGAACATGTTAAAATTAAATCACCAATTCCAGCATAAGACATAATAGTTTTAGGGTTGCAATTTAGTTTTTCTAATAAAAATTTAATATCGTGAAAAGATTCAGTTAAAAAGAAAGCACGACTAGATTCAGAATAACCTAAACCTTCGAGAATACCCGCGGCAATAGCAAAAATGTTTTTGAGGCTGCCACATAGTTCTGTACCACATAAATCATTCGTTACGCGAAGTTTTAAATGCTTACTTTGTAAAGCTTTAGTAATTTTTTCAGTAGCAATAGTACTATTTGATGCTAAAGTCATAGCACATATATCTTCTTTAAGTAAATCGATTGCAAAAGTAGGCCCAGAAATAACAGCTAAATGTTTAGTGTTTAAAATATCTGTAACTATGTCACTTAAGTAAGCACAGGTATCATTTTCAATTCCTTTAGTAGCAATACAAATAGGAATATCTTGACTGTAAAAGGGTTTCATAGTATTAGAAATACTTCGGACATATTTAGCGGTTGTGCCAATTATTATTAAATCGGTGTCTTTAAGAACATAATCCATATCTCCACTTACATTTATATTATTAGGAATAGATTTATCTGTAAGAGGCTTTAAATTATGATTTTCATTGAAATTTTTTATTAAAATATCATTTTCGCTCCACATCTTAATAGTATGGATGTTTTTACTAGCATTTAAAGCAAGAGCGATACTATAAATTCCGGTTCCTATTATACTTATATTCATTTGTTATTCCTCATTTCATCATATAATTTATTTAGATTAGCTTCATATTTGTTATTTTTCTTGTAATAATATTGTTTATTTTGAAGTTTATCTGGTAAATAGGTTTGTTCTACATAATCATTTTTATAATTATGGGGATATAAATAATCATTACTAGGGTTTATTAAATGTCTTGGAATACTTCCTGATAAACCTTTATTTATATCATTAACTGCTTCGTTTATAGCTAAGTAGGCACTATTACTTTTAGGCGATAAGGCAAGTTCCGTTACTACTACTCCAAGCGGAATTTGAGCTTCCGGAAGCCCTACCAATTCAGCGGCTTCTATGGCGGCCATGACTTTAGGCCCCATGCCAGGATTAGCAAGACCAATATCTTCATAAGCAATAACACTCATACGTCTATAGATACTATCTAAATCACCAGCGACTAAAAGGCGGGCAAGATAATGAAGAGCAGCATTAACATCGCTACCACGAATAGACTTTTGAAAAGCACTTAAAACAGCATAATGACCATCTTCGTTTTTATCATGGAAGAATACCGGTTTATTATTTACCTTTTTTATTTCCTCAATAGTTATATTATGGTTAGAAGATGCATAATAACATATTTCAAGAGTATTAATAGCACTCCTGAAATCGCCGGATGCAAGGGTGGCGATATAATTCAGTGCTTCATCATCTATATTAATATCTGGTAATTCTTTTAAAGCTCTTTTTAATCCAATAATTATATCTTCGTTAGTTAATTCTTTTAATTCATATATAGTGCATCTACTACGAATAGCAGGATTTATCTTATGATAGGGGTTGGATGTAGTAAGCCCGATTAATATAATTAAACCTGATTCAATATGAGGGAGTAGTATATCTTGTTTATCTTTATTCATGCGATGGATTTCGTCAATTACAAGAATCATTTCACCATACATTTTGGCTTCTTCAATAGCTATATCAAAGTCAGCTTTATTATTAGTTGTGGCATTTAAAAATTTAGATTTAATATTAAATTCATTAATAATGGCATTTGCAATACTTGTTTTTCCAATACCAGGTTTACCATATAGGATCATGGAAAATATCCTGCCATTTTTAACTAAATTAGATAATACTTTATTTTCACCAATTAAATGAGATTGACCAATTACTTCACTTAAGTTTTTAGGACGAAGTTTATTAGCTAAAAGTTCCACATTATCACATCCTTTGTAATTAATTATAGCATAATTTGTAAAAAAATAGAGCCTATTTGACTCTATTTAACACTTTTAATATATTTTTCAATATTAATTTAGTGTTGGGACATTTGTATACCAATTGATGTTTTCATCATTCATGAATATTATAGCTTGCTCGTAATTTCCTTCATTAATTAAGTTTTCAATATAATTATACCAAGGGTTATGTTTGCCTCCTTTATTAAAGAGTTCTAAACATTCTTTCCTTAATAAATAGTTTTTAAAACTTACCATAAACTGAGAAGCATCACCAGAATTAATTGCATTTACTAAGTTAAAATAAACTTGTATATCGCTTTTATCTTCGCTTATTTCTTCATCTGGTAGCATTACATATTCAGATATATTATTGTTATCTGCGCATAACCATTTATAAAAGAACTCATAAGTTTTTCCATAAAAATTGATAGTTATTTTATTTGTAAAACGTTCTTTTATAGCAGTTGGCGGTAAATAGTTGTCTAGTTCCGATTCAATTTTTAAAGAAATATTATTATCTATTGTTTGTTCCATTGCAAATTCAGTTATAAAGAAATTCTGTCTATCATCTTTTATGTTTCTGGTATATTTTGTTCCATCTTGGACTGTATCTACTAAAACAATAGAAGAACCTTCATTAAGACAATATAATTCTGTAGAAGTATATGCAATGGAACTATTTTTATCAGTAAGTTTATCCCAATGAAATGTTATATTGCCATATTCGTCTTTTTCATAAAAGCCATTATTATACATAGCAATTAAATCAAAATAATAGTTTTGGGTCGAGCCAATTCCGCCGGTGAAGCTAGCAAAAGCGGAAGTTAATAATCCACCTTCTCCTGTATAATATTCTGGATGCTCTTCATTATATAGACCTAAATCTTTGATAAAATCATATTCCATATAATCTTCCATAAGCTGACTATAATATTGATGGCATTGTTCTTCCTTGTCTTTAGATGCATTCTTTTTATCACCTTTACAACCGCTTAATAAATAGACCATTAATAGCATTGAAGCTAGTAATCTTCTTTTCATAAATTTCCGCCTTTCAGTGAGTATACTAACATAAATTATTGTTTTTTTCAAGTTTTTAAGTTATACTTTTATCAGAATAGTGGTGAAGAGATGACAAATACAGACTTAGAGCAAATATTTGAAACCAATACTGAATTAGCAAAGTATGTTAAAGAATATTTATATACGGAATATAGTAGTTCTAAAAATACAAGAAATTCTTATGCTTATGATTTAATATTATTTGCTAAGTTCTTTTTTGGAAAAAATATAACATATTTAAAAAAAGAAGATATTCAGGAATATCTAAGAACCAGTAACAAGACAGCTAAGACCAAAGCCCATTATTTAACAACTATTAATAATTTTTATAAGTATTTAGTATATAATGATGTTATTAGCTTTAATCCATGTGAAGGAATAAAAATGCCAAAATTAGAGAAAAAACTGCCTGATTATTTAACAGTAGAAGAAGTAGATAAATTACTTGATGTGAAAACTAGTACTATTTATGAAAAACGAAATAAAGCGATGCTAGAGGTGCTATATGCAACTGGTATTCGAATTAGTGAATTATGTGATTTAAAAATGAGTAATCTTTATTTAAATGATGATTTAATTAAAGTTATGGGGAAAGGAAGTAAAGAGCGAATTGTACCAATAAACACGGTTGCTAAAAAAGCTTTAGAAGATTATTTAAATTATGGTCGAGGAGATTTACTCGAAACAAAGATAAGTGACTATGTTTTTATTAGTAGTAGACATACAAGAATTACTAGACAAGCATTTTTTAAATATTTAAAAAAACTATGCGAAGAGAAGGAGATTAAAAAAAATATTAGTCCACATATCCTAAGACACTCTTTTGCCACCCATTTACTTAATAATGGAGCTGACCTGAGAATTGTGCAAGAACTTTTGGGCCATAGTGATATTGCAACAACACAAATTTATACGCATTTAAGTAATGAAAAATTAGAGCAAGAATATGATAAGCATCCTTTTATGAAAAATAAAAAGTCACATTAAGTCGTGACTTTTTTGGTTGGCTTTAAATTAACGAGCTTCTCTATTACTTCTTGAACTTTTTTCATTTCTTGAGTTTTTAGAGTTTTCGTTTCTATTATTTCTAGAACTTCTATTATTGTTATTTTGACAGTTTCTAGAATTTCTATTATTTTCTTTTTTCATTTTTCATTTACCTCCCACTATTATTATGGTTTAAATAATGATTATAATTCATATAATTTAGGGGTGAAGATATGGAAATAATTGGAGCTTTACTAGTTTCTACCATGGCAGGTTTATCAACTATGCTAGGAGCACTTGTTATATTTTTTAAATTTAAAAATAATAATATAAATAAGTTTATTACTGCGGCTTTATCTTTTTCGCTTGCAATAATGATTGGTATTAGTATTACAGATTTAATACCAGAATCTACTTATAATTTATTGTATAGTTACGGAATAAATAAAGGTATAGTTTATTCATTTGTTGCTTTTTTGGTAGGAATAGCTTTAGTAAAAATTTTAAATATACTAATCGAACGGGTAGAAAAGCATAATAATGATTTATATAAACTAGGAATACTTAATATGCTAGCTTTAATATTACATAATTTCCCGGAAGGCATTGCAACATTTATGAGTTCATATAAAGATATAAGTCTAGGAATTAAGCTCGCTATTGCCATTGCCTTACATAATATTCCAGAAGGTATTAGCATAGCTGTACCAATTTATTATGCTACAAACTCTAAAAGAGAAGCATTATTTAAAACATTTTTATCAGGTATAGCAGAACCTATAGGAGCAATACTTGCATACATATTTTTAAGTAAATATATTACAAATGAATTAATTTCTATTATTCTTTTATTAGTTGGTGGAATAATGATAACTCTAGCTATTGATGTAATTCTTCCTAAAGCTAAAAAGTATAATTTAAAACACTGGCTATATTTAGGTTTTGGGGTAGGGGTAGTACTATTTTTATTTAATTATTTAGTTTTTTAATATTGTTGTTTTAAATTAACTATTGTATACTTTATCTAGATAGGTGATTTTTAATGTTTAATACAATAAATAAATTATTAAGTAGAGCTTGGTTTTATGCTATAATCTTATTTTTAATTCAGTTAACAGGATATTTTTATATGGTTTCATATTTAGGTTATTTTAATGTTGACAAAAGTTTTTATATTATGAATATTTTTAATGACTTTTCTGGTATTTTAATGGTAGTAATGCTATTTAGTATTCCTGTTATATCTTCAATAATTATTGGCTTACTATTTTATGAAATTTCTTTAAATATTTCTATAAAAAAGTTGAAAAAGTTAAAGGTTGTTAATATTATTAAAATACTATGTTGCTTATTATTTTCAGTAATATGTGTGCTCGGCTTATGCATATATATATTTAGATTTTATAATATTTATAATATATGTAACATTAGCTATCTGTGTTTATCTATTTTATTTATTACAGTAATTATAAAGTATATTTGTTGGAATTATAAGACGGTATTTTTTAACATTAATTATGACAAATTTTGATATAATAGATAAGTTAATGATTTTTATTATTATATTAATGTTTGGTTGTATTTTTATTAACAAAACTATGAAATTTGGGAATAATATAGCCAGTAATACAACAACCTTTAAATTTGTAGGCAATGAATATGTTATATTGTATAATAATCAAAATTATGCTATTGGTTCTAAATTTAAGATTAATAAAAGCAATATAGATATTTACGCAGAACGAGTTTTTAAGCTAGATTTAGTTGATAAAGAGATAACAAGCAAAACTTTTGATAAGGTTAATGTAATTAAATAAATAATTCTGAGTCTGAAGTTAACATAATATACATTTTGCGAAGCACTATTTTTTGTAAAAAATCTTAAATTTTGGTAAATTTATAAAGTATTTATAGCTTTATTTTTATGCTATGACAATTTATATAAATCAAAGCTCTTAGCGTTGAATATGTGTGATTTGTAATGCAAAATTTTTAAATTCTTTGTTTAATATTGATTAATTAATATAACCTTATTATAAAATTAAATAAGGTTATAAATATGCGTGTATATCTTATTTTTATATATAATAAGGTTATTAAAGCAAATACTAAAAAAAGAGCTTATCACTCAAACAATTATTTTTTGAAGAGGGGGCCTAATTTGGTTCACTAGTAGACCAATAATAGTTATTGTCTTTATCTACTTTAAAAGTATGTTTATATAGTTTTCCATATTTTTTTACAAATTTTTCCGTTATTTCATTAATGTTGTTTTTTAATTCTTTAGTACATTCCTCGTTAGTATCATTACTAGTTGATAAATAACAAGTATTATTAGATATTTTTAGAAAATAATCATAAATGATAATATCATGCTCTTTATTTTTAATAACTTTGCTAATTAAACGATATATAGTAGCATCAGCACCAATAGTGTAGGTGTAAGTTTCCCCTTCCCCACAATAATATTTATTTTTTTCTAAATAACAAGTGTTAGTACCAGTTATACTAAAATCATTATATTTTTCAACTTCTAATCCGTAAATATTTTGATAAGTTTTTGCTAAATCATTTTGATTTATAATATTATAGCTACAGTAAGTGTTATCTTTGCTATTAGCTGTTAAGGTTACTTTCTCTCCTACTTGGCAGATTTTAGTACCAATTTTATTGCTATTACTGTATTTATCTTCTTTATTTTCAATTTTGTTATTTTCCATATTATGATAAGCCATACATAATTTGTTTTCAATACTAATGTCAGAAGCACTAACAATTTTATTAGTATATGTTTGAAGTCCACCGCACTTATTAATATCAATATTACCTAAATATCCATAAAGTTTGGTTATTTCAGGACTAGTTGGGTCGTATTTTTTTTCACCGATTGTGATAAGTATACCTATTAAAATAATTAATAATAAAAGTGAGGTAATTAAATATATTTTTTTCTTTTTCATGTTTACTACACTTCCCTTTTATTTAAACTTTGCGTGATTGTATTTCGGCAATTTTTTCAAATACTTCTGCGGCATTTTGTTCATTTATTTGGTTATAACCTAGTTCTCTTAAAGCTTGAATTTTGATAGTGTTTAGTTGTTGTGTGCGACTTAATTTTTCTTCATTCTTTTGCTCTATTTCTTGAACAAAACGTTTATGACTTTCAGCAAGTTTACTGCGGCTTGCTCCACCGTTATTATATAAAGTTAGAGCAGAATATAGGATGCCTTCAAATATAAATTGCCGTTCTTCATCAAAAACATATTCTTCAGGATTTATAAAACCGGTAGTTTTAGACATATATCCTAAAATATATTTAATTTCAGGGACATTATCGATAGACTGAAGCGTATGATATAAATATGTTATAGCGTTTTTATTTTCCTCCTTTTTGTTAGTGTCCAATAATTTCTCTTTTAAAAGATAAGTAAGATCAGCAATAAGCGTTTGATCCTCTTTTTCTAAGCCTTTCATATCAAAATAATTTTCCATGTCACTAGAATTTTTAACACCTTGGTTAAGACGATTTTCCACGGCCATTAAATAATCAGTTGTTATTTTAATACTACTAATAGTTCCTTCATCGCCATCTTCAATATCTAAAAGTTTTAAAAGCAATATTTTCTTTTCTTTGGGCCATTTGTTAATGTCTTCTAATTCAAGATAGTTATAAACCATTTGACGTGAAACGTTCAAATATTTTGCTAAGCGGACTTTTGATATACCTAATTCTTGTAATAATTCGTTTAAGTTATTCATTTATTTATTCTCCTTACTATATTTACACTCTAATTATAAGGTACTTAACACTTAAATGTCAAGTAATAGTTAAGTAAAAAGTTATGATAAATACCATAACTTCTCCCCTTTTTTGAAAACATCCTTAATAAAACCACATCCAAGGCATTTTTCTTGATCATAAAACACACAAGCTTGGCCAGGGGTAACTGATTTAGCAAGAGTTGGATAATTAATTTTTATTTCATTATCTTTAAGATATTCAATTTCGATAGGAATGCTTTCTCCTCGGTAACGAAATTTAGCAGTTAATTTAGAAGGAAGCTCTTCTAAAAGGTTAATATTATCTAAAATGCAAGCATCACTATATAAGTAATCATTATCCCCAAAGGCTACGTATAATAAGTTTTGGCGCACGTTTTTACCACATACGTAGTGTCTTTTCTCATGACCGCTTAGACCAACATTTCTTCTTTGTCCGATTGTATAATTCATAAGACCAGTATGAGTACCAATTTTTTCTTGAGTTTCAACATTTATAATAGCTCCAGGATTTGGCTTTAAATAATTTTTAATAAACTCTTGATAATGTCTTTCGCCAATAAAACATATACCAGTAGAGTCTTTTTTAGTTGCAACATTTAAATTATTTTTTTGGGCAATAGCACGAACTTCAGGTTTAGTATAATCGCCTAAAGGGAACAAAACATCTTTTAATTGCTCTTTAGTGATATCGGCAAGAAAATAGGATTGGTCTTTATTTTTGTCCAAGGCTTGATATAGAGAACCATTAATTATCTTAGCATAATGACCTGTAGCAATAAAATCTGCGCCAAGACGCATAGCCTCTTTTTTAAACAAATCAAATTTAATAAATTTATTACATAATAAGTCGGGATTAGGAGTTCTCCCTCTTTTTAATTCTTCTAAAAAATAGGTAAAAACATAGTCCCAATATTCTTTAATAAAATCAACGCGGTGTAATTTAATTCCTAATATTTCACAAGCTTTTAAAGCATCATTATAGTCTGTTTCTTGAGGGCAAATAGTTTCATTAAAGTTAGGGTTCCCAAGTGTATCATTATTAAGCATAGAATCCCAGTTTCGCATAAATAAACCTTCAACTAGATAGCCTTGTTCTTTTAAAAGAAGGGCTGCGACTGCAGAGTCTACTCCCCCACTCATTCCAACAATTACTTTTTTCATATTACATCACGAATAGATTATATCATAAACTAGGCAATAATAAAACTCGAAATAGATTATCTCGAGTTAAAATAAATTTTACAACAATTCAATTTTTAGAGTATGTGCCTATACTTGCAGTTGGCACTTCTTCTCTTTTGTTTAGAAAATTTTCAATTAATCTTCTTAACTCCCCATAATTAGTCGCTTGCCCTACAATAGGATAATTTTCTTCTTTTAAAGATTTTAATTCTGTAGCTCGAAGAGGATGTAGAATTAATAATTGTGAGTATTGAAAATCCATTTAGAGCCATTATAGAAGCATTTCTAAGCCTTCTACAGGGCTACTTGCTTCTTCTTTATCACGTATTGGAAGGCCTAAATCAGATATTAATAAATGATAGGGTGCTATCAACTACAGCTAGTAAGCCTTTAGTAGTACTTTTGGCAGCATCATAATCAGTTATTCATAATAATTTTAAAATAGCTATCACTTCATTTAGTTTATATTCACTATCTTCCACAATTAATATTTTCATTGACTTCACCTACTAGTTTATTTTAACACATTGGAAATACTACTTATTTAAGGATAAAAGTAAGTTTTAATAATAATTTACTACCTATAAAATACAGTAGGATATCATTTATAATAATAAAGAGAAAATATAATAAAATAGTTTTAACATTTTTAAATATACTATACTTAATATCTTCTTCTTTAGAAGTAAATGTTTTAATGATATTTCTAAATATAAAAATAATTTTTTTAAAAATGCTTATTAATAAAATTAGAAATACAGTCTTAGTGATAATGCTAAAAAATAGACTAAATATTAAGCCTTTAAAATGATAAACTTGCATAAAAATAAAAACATTATAACTTAAAGAAACACTTTCAAACAAGAAAAATAAAGGAAACATAATTAGTCCAATACCTGTTAAAGAACAAGTTAATAAAACAGAAATAGTAATAAAATGGAGCAATATAAAATTTAAATGATTACCATTTAAATAAGTATCTAAATTCTTAAGATCAGCTATTAAACCTGTATTATCTAACTTTTTAGATATTAAAAAACCTATTAAAAGTCCTAAAAGAGCAATTAAGCCCAGGAATTTTAAAACTTGTTGGTTGTTTTTGAAACTGGTTTTAAAAATGTTCATAGAATCACCAATAAATTATATTGAAAAAACACTTAAAATATGATAAATTATATATATAATTTTGTAAGAGATGGTGAGGAATATGAAAAAAAGAACAAGACAAATATTTGCTTGGTGTATGTTAATAGCAATGGTTGCCAGTGTTATTGCAACATTGGTTGCTTATGCTATAAATGCTAAATAAAAAGTAGTTCTGAACATAAATAAGTTTACTAAATTAAATATTTTTTGATTTTTTTAAGGAGTGTAGTTTGTTCAGAACTACGCTTTTTATTTTACTATATTTTTCATAATATGCAAGAAAAAGCGTTCGACAAAATTCGACAACGCTTTTTAACTAATCATTTTTTCATTAATAATAGTATCTAGCAGTTCAGGATAAGTAATTCCACTAGCTTGAAATAATTTCGGATACATGCTTATTTCAGTAAAACCAGGAATAGTATTTATTTCATTTAGAATTACTTCATTTTTTTCGGTAATGAAGAAATCACATCTACTATAGCCATGACAATTTAAAATTCTAAATACTTTGATAGCAGACTCTTGTATTTTAATTTCTAAATCTTTATTTAAATTAGCAGGAATAATGGTAAGGCTTTCTTTATTATTATATTTAGCATCAAAACTGTAGAACTCATCCGCAGCTAGAACTTCACCTACTCTTGAGGCAAGAAGTTTTCCATTTTTTTCTAAGATTCCACATTCTACTTCCCTACCTCTTACTTCTTCTTCAATTAAAATTTTATTATCAGTTTTTAAGGCGAGATTTATGGCATTATTTAAATTATCTTTAATTTTTACTTTGCTTATACCGATAGAAGAACCACTATTAGCAGGTTTAACAAACAAAGGATACACTAGAGTTTTATTTATTTCACTCTCTAGCTCTTCATAGTTCAAAACTTTATCTTTATAGATATAAGAATCGTTATATTTAGTAAAATATAAATATTTAGCAGTTTTAATATTATTGCATTCTAAAATATCTTTTGTAAATGTTTTATCCATAGTAATCACACTAGCACTTGGACTATTACCAATATATTTAATATTCAGAAAATCAAAGATACTACTTAACAAGCCATCCTCTCCATTTTTGCCATGAATCATCATAAAAATTAAATCGAATTCTCTTAAATAGGCAAAAGGATTAGAAATAGGATCTAGATTGGTAGGTAAAATCCCAATTGCTAAAGGTTCAATATTATTTATATCTTCAAGCCATTTATAAAAATTATTGGTTTTATCTAAATATATAGGGGTAATATTATATTTATTTTTATCCAGATTTTTAATAATTGAGGCAGTAGATACAACTGATACCTCATGTTCATTGGAAGAACTTCCAAAAATAACTGCTATATTCATTAATTATCTCCTTTTATGTCATTTACGATTTGGTTAAACTTCATGGAATTGCTAGCTTTAACTAAAATGACATCATTTTTCTTTTTAATATTATTTATGAGGGTGATTGCTTCTTTATTACTTGTAAAATGGTAGGAATTTTTAGAATCAAAACTCAATTCTAACGCTTTTTTATTAATATTTTCAGATAAAGAACCAACAGTAACTAAAATATCTATCTTGTTATCAATAATTAACTTTCCAATATTAGCATGAATTTCCGACCCATATTCTCCGAGTTCTAGAATGTCTCCTAAAACTGCAATTTTACGACCTTTAAAATGGTTTAATACCTGAAGAGCATAATAAACAGAATCAAAGCTCGCATTATAAGTATCGTTGATAATAGTATAATTTGCATTATTTATTAATTCCATACGGTCTTTTTCTAAAGGTATACTTTTTAATTTAGAGGCTATATCTTCTGTTTTTATGTTATACATTTTTCCAATTACATAAGCGATTAGAGAGTTATAAATAAAATGGCGGCCAATAACATTAATATTTATTTTTTCATTTTCAATGGTAAAACTACTACCATTTTTGTAATACTTAATAGATTTTGCTTCATAATCGCTAGTATTTTCAAGGCCAATTGTAATTATAGGATTAGGTATACTCGCTTTTTCATACCAATCGTGTAATAAATCATTATCATTATTAATAATTAGAGTCCCTTTTAATCCTTCTAATATTTCAAGTTTGGCTTTTAAAATGTTTTCTCTGCTTCCCAAATTTCCAATATGAGCTGTGCCAATATTAGTTATAACAGCAATATCAGGTTTGGCAATACTAGTTAAAACAGATATTTCTCCAAATTGGTTCATGCCCATTTCTAAAACGATAATTTCTTCATCCTTTTGGGATAAAATAGTTAAGGCTAAGCCGATATTAGTGTTTAAGTTACCTGCCGTTTTTAAGACTTTATATTTGCTAGATAGAACACTTGCAATAATATTCCGAGTACTAGTTTTTCCGACACTACCTGTAACAGCAATAATAGGTATGTTTAACAGCTCTCTTTTTTTAGTGGCAAGTAGCATTAAAAACTCGATAGTATCATCACAAATAATAAAATTACGATTTTGATATTCATTTAAAGTATCATCGTCAATTGTAACTCCTGATACAATAACGGTTTTAGCTCCTTTTTTTAAGGCTTCCTTATAAAATAAATTACCATCAAAATTAAGGCCTTTGATACCCAAATAAGTATCATTTTCTTTTATAGTCCTAGTATCTTTTGAAATATTTGTTATTTCGTCTTCTAAATTACCAAGCAGTAGTTTAGCATTACTAATACCAAGACTTTCTTTTATTTTCATATAATCACTTCCATATATAAAAATTATAGCATTATTTGAAATATTTAGAAATAAATTGTACATTTTTTGGCATAATTAGACAAAGAAAAATTTGGCTTACTATAAAACCAAATTTCTAATTTATTATGTTTTCTTAAAGAATAATTTTGTATTCATAATATCCTAAAATAATTCTTCAAATATTTCAAAATAGTTTTTAATTAACTTAATATCAATATTTTCTTTAATTTCCAAAGGGATTTCTTCTAAGTCTAACTCATTAGAAGCAGGAAGGTAAATAGTTTTGATATTGTTATTGTAAGCTCCAATAATCTTTTCTTTGATACCCCCTACTTTTAGAATATCGCCATTTAAAGATATTTCACCAGTAAAAGCAATACTATTGCTGATTTTCTTATTAGATATTAAACTTAAAATGCTTGTCGTTATAGCAACACCAGCACTAGGACCATCTTTTTTCATAGCCCCTTCTAAAAAGTGGATATGAATATCTTTAATATTAAAGAAAACATCATTTAAAGAAAATTTACTTAAATTTGATTTAATAAAGCTTAGAGCAACATTAGTTGATTCTTCCATAGTTTTTCCAAGCATACCCGTAATGGTAAAATTGCCCTTACCCTCAAAAATACATGATTCAACTGGTAGGACAATTCCGCCTTTAGAATTTACGCCTAAAGCATTAACACGGCCAATAAATTCGTGCTTTTTATTTTCTAATTTTACATATTTAGGTATTCCTAAGTAGTCTTTAAGTCTTACTTTGCTTATTTTAGTTCGGTCATTAATTCGACCTAAAACGACTAATTTACGAATTATTTTTTCTAAAGCTCGAAATAATTCCCGAACGCCAGCTTCGTTAGTATAAGCATCAATTAAGAACTCTAGCATATCATCAGTAATAGAAATAATTTTGTTATCAATTTTATTTTCTTCTAATATTTTAGGAATTAAATATTTTTTAGCAATATCAATTTTTTCATAAGCTGTATAACTAGAAACGGAAATTATCTCTAAACGGTCTTTTAATGGTTCAGGAATATTGTCAATGTTATTCGCAGTTAATATGAAAAATACTTTTGATAAGTCGAAAGCTTCTTCAATATAGTTATCGACGAATTCATTATTTTGCTCTCTATCTAAAATATCTAGTAAAACACCAGTTGGATCATCTTTATAATTGATAGTTATTTTGTCAATTTCATCAATCAAAAATAAAGGGTTTTTACTATCACATTTTTTTAATCCTTGAATAATTTTACCAGGACTAGAGCCCATGTAGGTACGTCTGTGGCCAACCAGTTCTGAAGAATCATTTAAGCCCCCCACACTTATTTTATAGAATTTTCTGTTTAACGCAGCAGCTATACTTCTAGCAATGCTAGTTTTTCCGACACCTGGTGGACCAACTAAACAAATAATAGGACTTTTAAGATCTTGATTATTACTTTTAAGCGCAACATATTCTAGGATGCGCTCCTTTATTTCTTCTAAACCAAAATGAGCTTTATCAAGACTTTCTTTAATATCTTCAAGATTGTTGTTTTCAAAATTTTCTTTATTCCAGGGTAGAGCTAAAATCCAATCTAAATAATTCCTAATCATTGCATTTTCTGGAGAAATATCGCTGGTATATTCAAGTCTTTTTATTTCGTCTATTACTTTTTTGTGAGTGTTTTTAGGCAATTTTAACTTGTCTAGTTTGGCACGATAGTTATTAGAATTTTCATTTTTAGGTGTATCAAGTTCTTTTTCAATAATGCGAATTTTTTCTTTTAAAATAAACTCTTTTTGGTTGGCTTCTAAACTATTTTGGAGTTCAGATTCAATTTTTTCGTCTAATTTTAAAACTTCTAACTCAATTTTAATATCTTTAAAAAGCATTCTCGCCCGATATAAAGGGTTTATCTCTTCGATATATTCCAGTTTTTTCGTAAATGTTAAAGGAATAAAAGTACATATAGTATCAGTCATGCGCGATAAATTATCTATTACTTTAATCGAATTTAAAATGCTATTAGAAATATGCGGACAACTAGAAACATATTCGTTTACTAGTTCATTTAATTTTTTTATCGTTGCTTTTTTTTCAACTTCATCAAGATTTGGTAAGTCTATTTTAGCAACATGAGCTTCTAGAATATCATTATTTTCGACATTATTTTGGAAATTTAAAATTTTTACGCGATCAATACCTTTAATTGTCACGCGGACATTCCCATTTGGGAGCTCAATGCGACTTTTAATTTTACCGACAACCCCAACAGTGGGAAGATCATTTACTTCAGGTGTTTCTTCAACTTGGTTTTTAGGGGTAATAACAAGAAGATGCCGATTATAATTTTTAGACGATAAAGTGGTAATATCTTTACTCAAATTATTATTAAGTTCAAGTTTTACTTCTTGATTAGGTAGTAAGATTAATCCTTTAAGAAGCATGACAGGTAATAACTGGTCCATTTAGGTAACTCACTCCAATCAATAAATTTTGTTCTTATTATAATAGGCAAAACTCTATTTGTCTATATAATATTTGTTATTTTTTTTTAATTTATTTTTGTTCAGTAAAAGCTTTGGTAAATTTTGGCCAAATTCCCTTTTTATTATGGGTATGTTCAGGCAGTTGATAGATATCATGGCCTGGATATTCATTGCCTTCAACTAATACTGGACCATCGGGCGTGAAAGCTACATCCCAGCCGATATAACGCATTTCAGGAACTTTTTTGCTTGCCTTTTTAACAAGATTTAAAGCCTTATACCAATCAGGGAATTTAAAATCTTTAATCACTGCGTCAGTTAGAGGATGCTTAGCATATAAATTTTTTAATTTATCTATTGCCTTATCAATTACTATCCCATTTTCTTCGTTTACAGGAGCAACCATACCTCCACTATTGAAATTATCGACGTGACGGCCATTACCAATGCGAAAATAAGCACATATTACATGAGGTGCATTAAAGTCGTCTAATATAGTAACAATTCGAACTGTATTTATAGCATCAGGATATATTTCACTTACTTTAGGATGCTGGATAATAACTTCTTCTAATTCGTATTCATTTCCTTCTTTGGTTAAATATTCATATATTTCATCTAAACTAGAATAATCTTTTGTATTTATTTTTTCGATTCCTTTACCACAAGTACCAATAACTGGTTTAGCCATAAAAGTTTCATGTTTTTTCATAAAATCAATAATTTTAGCTTTGGGAACTCTTTTAACCAACGTCCAATCTCTTTTAATGAAATATGCAAAAAGAGTATTAAATTCGGCTTTATTACGAAACATATGAGCATATTCAGGATTATTATATTTCTTTATTAAATCATTATTACGACCACGAGTTATATAAGTATTTCGCTCTTCATCGGTTAAATTATACATTTCAAACAAATCATAGTCCATATAGCCAGCTCCATATTTTAAAGCACAAACACGCATATCATTAATAATACTAAGACGTGATTTTCCGGTTTTTTTATGAATACTGCTTACTTTTCCAAACATGTTTTTAAAATCCATATTAGCTACTCTTTTTATTAAATACTTTATATTAGGCATATTATCAACTCTTTCTTTATTTATTATACCACGTATAGGCATAAATTTAGTGAAAAAAAGAAAGTTTTGACACTTTCTAATTATTTTCTTTTAATATTTCAATGGCACGATGCATTTTCATATCATATTTAACTATTTCGTTTGAACCATATGCTTTTAATAATTCTTCAACTGTTATACCATAGTTTTCGGCCATTTCTTTAGCCTTAGCATCTACTTCTTCCGCGGTAAAGTCTATTTTTTCAGCCTCCGCAATAGCATCTAATAAATAACGATATTTTACTCTCTTTGTTGCTTCTGGTTCCATTTGTTCATGTAATTTTTCATGAGTCATACCTGTTATATTCATATAGTCATCAATTTTTATACCTTGCATTTTTAATTGGTCTTCAAATTGGTGAATCATACGATGAACTTCATCAGATATAATTTCTTTATTAATTTCTACTTTCATATTACTAGAGGCTTTACTTAAAACGTCTTCAATAAAAGCATCTTCAATTTCAGTTTCTTTACGGCTTATTAAAACATTTTCAACTTCATGTCTAAATTCTTCTTCAGTTTTAATATCTTCATAGCCTAAATCTTTATAAAAATCTTCATTTAATTCAGGAATTATTCTTTCTTTGATTTCCTTAATAGTTACTTTGAACGTTACATCCTTGCCTTGTAAATCAGCAACATAGTCTTTTGGAAACTTTAAATTTAGTTCTTTAGTTTCATTTATTTCCATGCCAATTAAGCCATCTTCGAAACCAGGTATAAAAGTATTAGAACCAATTTCTAATGGGTAGTTTTCACCTTTACCACCATCAAATGGTTTGCCATCCATAAATCCTTCAAAGTCTATAACAGCAGTGTTACCTTTAGCAATTTTTCCTTTTTTAGGAGCTATTTCAGCTAGTTGGTCTTTAAGTTTCGCTATTTCAGCATCTATTTCAGCTTCTGTTACTTTAGCTTTTTCTTTTTTTATTTTAAGGTTTTTATATTCTCCTAAAGTAACTTCGGGTTTACTAATAATAGTGAATTTAAATGTAACAGCGGATTCATTAATATTCACAATATCGACATTAGGTTCAATTACAGGTGTAATATTTGCCTCGTCTAAAGCTTTTTTATAAGCTTCATCAATTACTAAATCAACAGAATCCATATAAAGAGATTCAATTCCAAATTTTTTTAAAAAGATATTTTTAGGAGCAGTTCCTTTACGAAAGCCTTCAATTTTAACTTCTTTATTTTTCTTTTTATAAGTTTTATCTAGAGCATTACTCCATGTATCACCATCAATGGTAATTTCTATTTCTTTTACGTTTTTCAATTTTTTTCTTTCCTTTCAAATACTAATTTATTATATCTTAATTTCCATATTTTTACAAGCTATAATTAATTTTAATGTGTTATACTTGCTTTTAATATGTCTAAATCTATTTTTTCTAATATTGCTCTTTTATAGGATTCATATTCTTGCATTTTCTCTATCCGCTTAATTTCTCTTTCCGCAGGTGATTCAATTACTACTTTATTTATCGTACAATGAGTTAAATAACCATCTTTTATCGCTTCTGCTAAAGCTTCTCTTGCTTTTTCGTCTCCTTCTTTATTGTCAGTTACAAGATTAAGACCAGTATCGCTTAAATTACTTCGATAAAGATTTATGCGATTTAAACCTAAGCTGCTTAAGACGCGATAGTTTAAAGTGTAATCTGATAAATCTAAACCAGTTAAATTACTATACTTGATTTGTGCTTCTTCACTCATAATAATATTGGCGTTAGTGTAGCTGATATCACTATCATAAATAAGCGAAAAATAATTAGTAAGTGGACATGGTTTATCATTAGCAACAAGAGCGTTGTGTGATAAATCAACACTTGTTAAGATAGGCTTTATGGTATCGGGATTAATACTTTTTTGATGATTATAATAAAGAATAGTAAAAGATTTAGATATATCAATAGTAATGTCTAATTTACCATATTTAATTAAAGCTCCATCTATATTCTGATATATACTTAATATATCAGCAAGACTATTTTCCGGGAAAACTTCCTGATAAATGCTGCTTAATGGGTCCAAAACAATACCATCGAAAGATATTTCGCTTAAGTTAGCTATTTTGGTTAAAAATGAACCAGACCACACAGGAAATTTAGCAATAGTTTTAGTATTAGGATCAAATATAAAATCAAATAGCAGTCTTTTTAATAATTCTTTATCAAGAGAGATACTACTACCATTTGGTATTTGATTTAACTTTTCAGCTATAAGTGGTCGCAACTTTTTAATATCATTATCAGATAATCGCATAGTAAACCCTCCTAAGTAGGCTATACTATAACATAGTCTATAAATTAAAACAAGCTATTCTTTAAAAAGTATATTATAAATTTTATTAAGAAATAACTCGACCCTTATCTTTTAATACAAGCCTGCGATAGTACTCACCGGATAATGTTTCAACTCGGCCGTTTTCTAAAAGAGCATAAGCAAAAATATCCATACCAGGGAAATGCCTTAAAAATACTTTATTCATTAACTCTTCTTCTTCAAATCTTAAAGTTTTACCTTGAAGATATATTGTAGTACCATCACTAAATTTTGAAGTAGTTATACTAAAATCTTCAGCCACTCTTAGGTAAATATAATCATCGCCATTAAACCCATTTAGTTCCATTACTGCGCTAACTTCCTTTAAGCTTTATTATAAGTAGTTTTTAGTGTTTAGCAAGTAAAAAGCTTTAGATTTACTAAAACTTGATTATCCTAAAAACTCTAGAAAATTCATAAATTTATCACTAAATATAAAGACAATGGCAACACTTCCAATTAAGAATGGCCCAAATGGAACTTCAGAATCTTTGTTAAGAAGCATAGCTCCAATGGCATAAGGAAGAGCTAAAAGCGAAGAGAAAATAATGGCTACTAACCCTAGTTTTAAATTTAAAATAATCCCAATTACAGCAGCAAGTTTAATATCCCCTCCTCCTAAAGCTTCTCTTTTAAAGATTTTTTTACCAATAAAACTAATTAAAAGCATAAAAGTAAATAAGATAACACCACTTAGAAGACAGATAGCGGCATCTTTAATGCCATTAAAACTAAATCTTAAAATAAGCATAATAATACCGGATATGATAAGGGGGCTATCTAATATTATCATATATTTGAAATCACTTACAAATATTATAATTACAAGCCCAGATACGACCATAGCCGTAAACATTTCGTAACTAAAGCCATATTCATAGTAACTGATTAATAAAATAATAGCATTAATAACAGCACTAAAAAGGTTTAAAATCCAAGAGTTATCTTCTTTTCTCGTAACTTCAGGCAGTAAAAGTGGCATTTTCTCTCCAATTAGAGTATATGCTAAGCCCAAGATAAAACCGATTAAAAATAGTATTAAAATCATAAGACAATCTCCTATCTAATTTCGCCATATATACTAAACATAGGAACGACTACAGCAAGAATAATAATTCCAACAATAAGTGATAAAATAACAATCATAATAGGTTCCAAAAAGCTTTTTAAATTAGTAACTCTACTCTTATGCAAATCATTATAGTAACTTGCAACTTTTTCCATCATAAGTGATAACTCCCCAGTTGATTCTCCAGTTACAATCATGTAATAAGCAACATCAGGAATACACCACTTATTTTCAAATGATAAAGATATTTTTTCACCACAAGCAATGTTACTCATAGTTTCAATCATAATATCTTTATAAACTTCATTATTAGTTATATTAGTTAGTATTTCCATAGAGCTTGTTATATAAACACTATTTCTTAAAAGACTAGCAAAAGTTTTGGTAAAAAGCGTTATTTCGTGATAAATAATTATATTGCCAAAGAAAGGAAGCTTCATACCTATAGTTTGAATAGCCCTGCGAAATGATTTACTTTTTTTATATAAAAATAACATCGTAATTATAACTATGAAAAGAATTAAAATAAGAGTATTTAAATTACTGGTAATAAAATTACTAATATTTATTATTGTTAAAGTAAAACCACTTACTTCAATGCCTGCTTGACGGTAAACTTTCACAAACTCAGGAATAACGAATACCATAATAAAAGTCATAACAGCAAGAGCAAAAACAAGCAAGATAGTAGGATAAATTATAGCGCTAATCATTTCTTTCCTGGTTTTATCTATCTCAGTATAATAATTTGCCATATCATCAAGGGTTCTAATAAGTTCACCAGTTGCTTCTGCAGATTTAATCATATTAATAAGAAGCGGTGGAAAAACATTTCCTTGATTTTCAAGCGCTACACTAAAATTTTCTCCAAGCGTTAAATCATATAATATAGCCCGATATAAATTCCTTTTTGATATGTTCTTTTCAGCTTGCTTAGCCATTAGTTTAATTGTGTCATTTAAAGTAATTCCAGCTTTTAAATAGGTTGATACTTGCGTAAGCCAAAATATTAAATCTTTAACACTTGATTCTTTAATAGTCTCAAAGCCAATCTTTTTTAAAAAGTTTTGAAAAGGATTTTTAGTTATATTATAGACATTTATTCCTTCATTAGCTAAAAAGTTATGTAAAGTAGATTTATTGGTTGCAAGCATAGTGCCATGAACTTTATGACCACTTGCATCAGTTCCACTGTAATTATAAAATTCTTTTTTATTTTTGCGAGAATTTATTTCTTTATTCATTTCTGCTATTAAAGCTTTTTTCTCTTCCGCCATACGTACTCGTTCGCTAGCGCCTATAACTCTAATTTTTTCTTCTTTCTTTTTGGTGGCTAAAGGCATAGTAGTAGATTTAATTTCACTCGAATGACTTCTATTTTTAAAGTCATGTTTATTTTTACTACTGGTAATTATACTTGCAAAAGAATCGATAAATATGAACTTAATACCTATAAAGAAATGCTTAATAAAGCTTATAATAAAAAGAAATGGAGCTAAAATAACATCAATTATAGTAATATGCCTTTTTTCTTCTTTCATGTTCTCTTCCCTACTTTATATCATTATAGCACAAAATAATTATTTAAAAAAGAGCAAAAGAAACAGAAAATGATTCTCTCTCTCATATTATAATGAGTCGTAAAGGATGACTCTCTTGCCCATACATAAAATTTAGTAGAAAATCCTCATAAATAGTTATGGGATATAGCTATATAGGCAAGTATTTACAAAATAATTACACTTATATTCATGTTATATTAAGAAGCTACGTATGGGTCACCGCCGGTTCCAGATCCTGTAATTTGAACATCTCTCGGAGATTTATGACCAGACGTATACCATAGGTAAGATTTTTGTTGCTATAGCTACCACTATTAATCAAATATACGGAAGAATATGTCCTAAAAAAACTTAACGGAGTCATTGTCCAATATTTTTGCCCATTATATAGATAATTTGTATTGGTGGTCATAGCTATATGATATCCAGCATAATACGCTTCATCCGTAGTTATTAACCCTATTGGCTTATCTAATACCTTATTTCCTTTGTTTGCTACTTTTAATGTATACAAGGCATTGCTACTTGGACATTTAAATATTGGTGCTGCACTTAAGATATGTTGGAGATTATTTCTATAGAGTTTGCCAGAAAAGCCATACTGAGTTGTATTTGTTTTATACCCCTTCTTAGTATCATCACCATCCCATACTTCTATCTCCACAGAAGCCAGCATTGGTATCTATTTTATCGGCATATGTTGCAAGGTTATTATACCATGTCTCAAGTCTAGTCATGATTGTTGATTTATTGATATTGGCAAGTGTTTCTTCATATGTATTTGCTCCTGCTGCTCCGTACATAAATCCGACATAGGCGTTATCATTATTACTTGGATTAAATACACTTTGTATAATACTATCTGTTGTGCTTGTTTGGTTTGGATGATACTCTGTTCCATCATAGATTATACGTATTGTTCCGTCACCATTTACTCTCACTATTCGCCACCGGTATCCGAAAAATCTTAAATAATTATTGGTGACTGATCCTCTTCAATAATAAGTTGATCCATCATCATCTATTCCTTTAATAATTCCTTCATCTTTTATGCATAGCTCGTAAATTCTATTTCAACATTTTGCGGTAAATTATAGCTAGCAATAAAAATTTTAATAGGCATATATTATATTAGGTGGTTAACTATGTTTGGAAATCCAGTTAATAGTGGGCTTACTTTGGGTAAAGTAATAAGTGGAATATCAAAGACATTAAATGTTGCCAATCAGGTAATTCCTTTATATAAACAAGCGAAGCCTATGATTAATAATGCAAAAACTATATTAGGAGTTTTAAAAGATATGGGGAATAATAAAACAAGCACAAGTAAAACAAGCAATAAAAAAACTACTAGTACATCTAATACAGTAAGCACACCTAAAAGTAGTGTATCTGTAATTAGAAATACTAATAGTCCCGTTTTCTTTTTGTAGTTTCTTTTAGCATACTTTGCAAAATTCTAATATTTTTCATATGCTTTATTCTTTTTAAAATATGCTTAAAAGGTATTCTTTTTAAAATACTTTTTTCTTTTGTTATTAAATAACTTAAATATTCTTTATCATAGCTTTTACCATATTTTAAAGTTTTTTTCGTTTCCTGCTTAAATTCTTTCATAAATAACATTATGGGATAAAACTTATTATTGTCTTTAATAGCTATTTCTTTTGCTATATAAAAACCTTTTTTATATAAACTAAGCCGTAAAAATTCATAATCATTATTGCTACTTATAATATATTTAGTGATATTTTGAGGAGCATTATTTACAATGTTTAAGATGGTATTAGTACCCATTCCTGAAATAACTGCAGTATTAATATCTTTATTATTGATACTAGAAAAACCATCAGATAAATATACTTTAATATTAGTCTTGCTTTTTTTGATATTTTCCTCTGCTATTCTTAAAACATTTTCGCTAATATCAGAAGCATAAACCTCTTTACATAATTTATTTTTTTTTAAATATATGGCTAAATGCGCATGGTCACAGCCAATATCAATTACAGTATCATTTTTATTTATAAGTCCTGCAATAGTTTGTAATTTTAAATTTAACATTATTCAGATAAGAAATCCTTTAATTTTTTAGCTCGAGATGGATGACGAAGTTTACGTAAAGCTTTAGCTTCAATTTGACGGATACGTTCCCGAGTAACGTTAAATTTTTTCCCTACTTCTTCTAAAGTATGACATGTTCCATCAACTAGTCCAAAGCGAAGTTCTAATACTTCTTGTTCTCTTACTTGAAGTGTCATTAAAACACTTTTTATTTCTTCTTTTAATATTTCATTAGTTGCGTATTCTTCGGGTGACATACTAGATTCATCTTTGATAAAGTCTCCTAAATGAGAGTCATCTTCTTCTCCGATTGGTGTTTCAAGTGATACAGGTTCTTGACTTATTTTGATAACTTCACGAACTTTCTCGACACTTATGCCCATCTTTTTAGCTAGTTCTTCTTCACTTGGTTCACGATTTAATTCCAGTGTTAATTGTCTTTGAATACGAGACATTTTATTGATAGTTTCAACCATGTGAACAGGAACTCTTATGGTACGCGCTTGGTCTGCTAAGGCTCTAGTTATAGCTTGTCTAATCCACCATGTTGCGTATGTAGAGAATTTATACCCTTTATCACTATCGAATTTATCCACGGCTTTCATAAGACCAATATTACCCTCTTGAATTAAGTCTAAGAATAAAAGACCACGACCGACATATCTTTTGGCAATACTTACAACAAGACGCAAATTGGATTCGGCAAGTTTATTTTTAGCGGCTTCTTCCCCCTTTGCTACTTTTTCGCTTAATTCTAATTCTTCTTCGGGTGATAAAAGCGAAATGCGTCCTATTTCTTTTAAGTACATGCGAACCGGGTCATTGATATTAATATCTTTAGTTAGTTCAGCATCGTCTAAAATAATAGGTTCGTCAATTTCTTTAGGTATTCCATCATCACCTGTGGCATCTTCTTCGTCAGCGACTACTTGGATTTCATTTTCCATTAAAGTATTGTAGATTTCGTCAAGTGAGTCATTGTCGATTTCGAGTCCTTTTAAAGCTTCAGCAAGGGTTTCAAAAGTAATATACTTTTGTTTCTTTCCTATTTCGATTAATTCTTTAATTCGTTCTTCAAGAGATTTTATTTCGGTTATTTTACCGGCTCCTTTAATATTTTCGTTATTCATTTCCTACACATCCTTTTTTTAGTTGTACAAATTTTTGGGCTAGTTCTGTTTGTTTATTTAAGTCTAGTTCATTATTTGCTTCTTTTTTTAATTCTTTTATTTCTAATTTTTTTTGCTCAATAATAGCAACATTAATAAAATCAAGAAAATCTTTTTCTGTTAATTCGGCTAAATTCACAGTTTTAATAATTTCCATAACATCATCGTAAATATAATCTTTTGTTTCAATATAAGTGATAAACTCGGATAAAGATATACTTTCGTGCATTTCACCATAGTAGATTATTTCATTTGCAATATCGCGATATTTTTTGATATAGAAATATCCTAATAATTCTTTAAATTTTTTAATATAACTTAATTCATTTATCATAAAATAAATAATGTGAATGCAGGCTATATCATACTTCGAAATTCTTTTTTTGGCAAGCTTTTTTGGTGCTTCCTCTTTTGGAGGAGCTTTTATAACAGCTTTTTCAAACTCTTTTTCTAGAATATTTAAAGGTACATCATATTCTTTACTAATCTTTTTTAAGGTTATTTCCTTTGTTAATTCGTCTTTGATATCTTTAATGCTAGAAATAAGTTCTTTGATATATTTAACAAGGTCTTCTGTTTTCGATAAGTCTTTACTCTTTTTTAAATATTTAAGTTTAAAATCGAGAAAACTAAGAGGCTCCTTGATATTATTTATTATGGCATCAATTCCATTTTTAATGATATATTCATCAGGGTCTTTTGCCCCACTCAAACGTACGACAAAAGGAGTTATGTTATTACTACTTAAGATATCACCATTTTGGAAGGTGGCAGTCTCTCCTGCTTCATCGTTATCAAGCATTAAGATGACTTTAGCTCGCATATTTTTAATAATATTAACTTGTTCCTTAGTAAGACTCGTACCCATTAGGGCAATAACATTTTTGATACCACTAGAATATAGTCTTATTGCATCCATGTTGCCTTCCACAATAATAACTTCTTTTTGCTTTTTTATATAGCTTTTAGCTCGGTGGTAATTAAATAGTATTTGTCCCTTTTTAAATATAACCGATTCTTTAGAATTTAAGTATTTTGCTTGGTTACTACTACTATTATAGATACGACCTGTAAAACCAATAGGTCGTCCCTCTAAATCATGAATAGGAAAAATAATTCGGTTATGAAAAATATCACTTAAATGCTCACCATCACGATTTAAAAGGCCAATATTTACTAATGTTTCTACTGGATAATTTTTATTTATTAAAAGCTGATGTAGCGAATGTGTTTTATCAAGAGCGAGTCCAATGTCGAAGTCTTTTTGGGCTTCTTCACCTAAAGCTCTTTCTTGCAAATATCTTTTAGCCTCTTTTCCAATTTCAGTATTTAAATTATTTTGATAAAATTTTAAAGCTAACTCCATTATTTCATATTCAATTTTATTAGTTTTGGCTGGAAGTGATGAAGCTATATTGCCATGAAATGTTAGACCACAAATATTAGCGACAGTTTTCACAGCTTCTAAGAAACTTACATTTTCATAATCTTTTACAAAAGTGAAGACATTGCCTGCGGCACCACAAGAAAAGCATTTATATATTCCTTTTTCTTCTGAGACACTCATACTTGGGGAATGGTCTTCGTGAAAAGGACAGACACCAAAGTAATTTTTACCTTTAGGAGTAAGTGGGATATAACTAGATATGACTTCAATTATGTTAGCGTTTTTGCGAATATTTTCGATTTCGTTTTCCACGGTCTACAATCACCTCATTTTTAGCCTCTAATTATATATATTACCCGTACCCCCTCAATTTCCTTTAAAAAAAACAACTTTTTTCTAAAAAATTGCTTTTTTGACTATTTTTTGACTATTTTCTCTTTATTTTTAAGCTCAGCATAGTAAATTGTTTGGCTATTATTATCATTCTTTGTACAAGTAATAAGAGTTAAAAGATGAGAATAATTTTCTTTTAAATGTAGGATTCCTGTTTTGGGCTGGTAAGCAATTTCTTTAATTTCATAAGTATAGATAAAATTATTATAGTAAAGTATTGCTAAATCATGAATTTTTAGTTTATATAAATTTTTAAAATAAGCAATCGTGCTTGTTCCTGAATGCCCAGCGATGATAACGTTACTTTTTTCGTTATCAGGCATGCGACTTAATTCGTGTAACAAGAGATTTTTATTTAAGTTATTTTTGGTGTTATTAAGAGGATAAATTTCCTGATTTAAAGATATCTTAGGTATTTTTAAAATAGCATAATAACTATTAGGCGAAGAAATTTTAGCTGTGACTTCGAATGTAGTTGCAAGTATTTCAGTTTTTAGAAAAGATAGATGTACTAATAACAAAAGAAGGAAAGTAAGTATGTTTATGCTAAGAAATTTTTTTAAGAAGGACATAACTTAGAAATAATGATGCAATTGCTGGAAGAAAATAGAAGTTAGCATTTTTGCTAGTACTTGGTATGTTTATTATTAAATCCGAAGACTCATTAATTTCATTATTCACGGGTATTTCATTTTCTTTCTTATCACTTAGTATTTGATTATTTAAAGTTCCAGTATCTAAATTAGTGTTTTCTTTATCGGTACTAGCTGGTTCTTCTGAGCTTTTTACTTCTTCTGGTAGCTTATTAACTGGCTTTTTAATTGGTATTTCAGGTTCTGATATATCATTTTTGGTTTCTTCCTTTTGGGGAATATCTGGTATAACGGGTTCTTTATTATCTTCTACTAACTCTTCCTGATTATTTTCATTATCCAGTGGTAATTCCGGAGTAGGAGCTACAACTTCCTCCTCTTCTATAAGTTTATTATAAAAGGAAAAACTTAAATTAGGGCTATTAGCATCAATACTGAAATTAATGGCCTCAGGAGTTTCATACTTAGAATTAGCTATTATTTCTTCTAACAGATAGTTGCCGTATGGTAAAGATAATTTATTAGAAGTAGTTGTTATTTCTTCTAAAGTATCTATATTTTTGATTAAATATTTAACCTCAATATCATAATTTTCTTCAAAGCTTGATGCAATACTAATATCTTTTTTAAGAGTTTGTTCAATTAAATTTATATTAATATCATCATTTAAAATATCAATATTTAAAGACTCACTTGCAAGTGCGAAACCTTTAGGAACACTAACAGGTTCTAATAAATATGCTCCAGATTCTAAATAAGGTATTTTAATAATACCTAGTTCATCACTAGAGAATTTACCAAGAAAATTATCTTCAAAATATAAATTATAAGAAAATCCTTCTAAACTTAAATTTGTTTTAACATCAGGAGTTATTTCTAAAGTTAGATTTGGTTTTACGACTTTAATTTGCGTAATGCCACCAGCAAGAGTTACAGTACCTCTACTTAGATAAGCTGGAGTGTCATTATTTAAATAATAAATTTTAGACATATTAAGATTAGGCTCATAAGGTTTATACATAAAGATAATTTTATCGCCGTAAGAGCTATATTTAATGGTTAAGAAATTATCGTTTCTAATAAAGCCTGCAGAATTTTCACCATCGATAATAAATTCATTTAGAATACCATTTTTATCTTCAATGGTTAGTTCGGTGTCCTTTTTTACTATAAAGTCGGCATCTCCAAGTTCGGGATGACCAAATGAAGGAAGGGTTTTGACATTAGCAATATCATATTTAATAGCTGTTATTTCTTCTTCGAATAATGATATAGGCATACCAAATCCGTCGATGAAATAAAGTGACGCATCATCATCAAGCATTAAGTCCCAGATTAAATATTGCGCCGCAATATACCACTTTATATCAGTGCGGTCCCTATATTTATGACCAAAATAGGCAATATTACGGAGTTCGTCCCATTTTTCGGGTAAACCTACAACAGGAACCTGCGTTTCATTAGCATATTCCGTATATTCTCCTTCGATAAAGGTTTTGGTAGGTTCAAGACTATAAATGGGAACAGTACCATTATAATTAATTATTTCTTCTAACTCAAAATCTTTTTCAATAGTACTGGACTTGAGATGCAACTTAACGCCTGTTTTTGTATCACTAGAACCTAAATGGTTAGTTTTGGCATTACTACTTAGAGTAAATGTAAAGAATACAATAGTTATAAATAAAATTTTAATTAGTTTTTTCATTTTTTCTTTCTAGATAAAGCTTGTTTATCATATTCTCAAGAAAAATTAAAAAACACGAGTGAATGGTTACTAATATATCATATAGTTTTAACTATGTAAATATTTTTTGTTAATTATTTTGTTAATTAGAGGAATAAAAAGACTAATGAAAAAAATGCTTAAATATCCTGCTTCATAGATATTTAAGAAAATACTAATAAGAAAGCTAGTTAATCCAATAAAAACTCCATATATTAACATACCTTTAGAACTATAAGGACTAACTTTTATATCCGCGGCCACGAAAATGAAAGAAAAATAAATAGTACCATTAAATAGCAAAGAGAAATAATCATAGTTATGACTTATTAAAATATAAATTAAACCTAATAAAATATAAACTAAACTTGAAGATAAAGAGATTATTTTTTTATAATATTTATTTAAAGCTAAAATAATAAAACTAATAATTAATAATAACATACTAGATGTTGCAACACCACCAGGCGCATGACCTATAAATATATCAAATAGATTATAATTAAATTTATGAAGTTTTTCGCCAATATTTAAATAGGAATAAGAGTTTATAAATAAACTTAATAAAAGAAATAGTCGAACAATTGAGATACTATTTAAGGTTATTTTAAAACGCTTAGATAAATATTTTAAAATAAACATGACTGCAAATAATAAGATGGCATAAATTAAAATATTACTATTTATAGACACGGATGCAGCACATATTAAACATATTAAAATATTATAAACTGGTTTTTCTTTAGTTACAAAAGATATAATAAATCCAATGCCAATGCTTACAAAATAGAAAAGTAAAGGTAAAAAAATATCAAAAAAATTAATTAAGCCAGCATCGTAAAGAACAAAACCATTTTTATAGATGCTGAAAATTAATAAAGGTATTAAAGCAAAATAGTAGCTTTTAATTAGACTATTGCTATCTAATTCATGATGAAGTAATGGTATTTTATTCATGAGATTCTCCTTCTATTATTTGATTAAAATTAATATAACTAGGACAAATATATGTGCATAAACCACATTTTAGACATTTACTTTTGACTTTTTCAAAATATTCTTTGTTTTTTAATAATAGAGGATTTAAACCAACTGGACAAATATTTAGACAAGCCCCACAATTTAGACAAGGCTGTTCACTATTTGTTTTCGACTCTTTAGTTATTATAATGCCACTTAAATTAGCTGTAATAACAAAATTTTCAGGATTTATAATAGTGCCACTCATGAGTCCCTCGGCAACATAGATTAATTTAGTCTTTTTAAGTTTTAATAAAGATGAAATAACATCAATTAGTTTAGTGCCAATTTTAACCCTAATAACAGAAGGATTAATAACACCATTACCACTGATAGTAATTAATTTATCACTTATTTGACGATTACGGAATATTAAATTATAGATATTATAAAAAGAACTAGCTTTAATAAATAAAGATGAAGAATAATCTAAATTTAAATGATGAGCTAAAATAGAATTATGGCCTAATAAATATAAATCAGGTAAAATTTGTAGTTTAATATTGGGATACATGCCAAGACATTCCATTAATTTACTTATATTTTCGCTATTTGTAGACTTCAAAGAAATAGTTATAGTCTTTATATTAAATAGACTAGCTAATTTGTCTATTAATTCTAAAAAACCTTCATAGTAAAGGTAAAGATAAAAACTTTCCGTTACTATATATGGTTCATCATCAAGACAATTTAAGACGATATTTTCTTTATCAGCAAAATCAACATTAAAATAAGTTTTTAAAAGACTAGCTAGTTTATCCTTTTTGATATTATTATAATTATTTTTTAAAATAGGATCTATTATTTTCGCTTCTTGATAGTCATTTAATATTTCGATGGCTTTTAAATTTCCCTCTTTGGTTGCAACTTCACGCATAGCTGTAACTTTACCAGATACTGGCGAAGTAATAACAGACTTACCTTTCATCAAAGGTGAGCCAATACTTACTTTAGTACCGATTTTTACTAAAACATGAGCTTTCTGTTCTATTGGTATATATACATAATCAGGCTTTTCATAACTTAATATATTACTGGAAACAAGTATTTGCGGATATGATGTAATTTTCGTTAAATTTTTCAAATGTACCACCTTTTTTATTATACAATAAAAAAAGAACAAAAGATATTTTATTTCGACTTTTTTTGTTCTTCTTTATAAGAATTTAAATATTCTTGTAAATTTATGGCAATATTTTCAGGAATTATTTTGGTAAGTTCTGTGATATTCGCACTACGCATTTTATTTACACTACCAAAAGTTTTAATTAATTCTTTTTTGCGTTTTTCACCGATTCCTCCCACATTATCTAAAATACTAGATATAGCTCCTTTACTTCTAATAGTACGGTGGTAACTAATTGTATAGCGGTGAACTTCATCTTGCATACGGGTTAGATAATGAAAAACATTACTTTGTTTATCAATGTTTATGAGATTATAGTTTGAGTCAATTAAATCATTAGTCCTGTGTTTATTGTTTTTTCTTAAACCACATACTTTAATATTTAAGTTTAAATCATTTAATATGTTTAAGCAGGCATTAATTTGATTAGTTCCTCCATCAACGATAATTAAATCGGGAAGCTCTGTTTTTTCAAGCAAAGCTCGGTAGTACCTACGATAGATTACTTCTTCCATAGTATGATAATCATCATTTTTATCTAAACTAATTTTATATTTACGATACTCTTTTTTGGCAGGCTTTCCATTTTTAAAGACTACCATACAGCTTACGGTGAATTTGCCGAAGAGATTAGAGTTATCAAATAAGTCGATACGGTCTAGTTTAGATAACCCTAGTATTTCTTTTAATTCGGCATTAGCCGCTTCTGTTTTTAAAGTGTCACGTTCGATAATTTCCATTTCATTTTCAAGATTTATTTTAGCATTTAAATTAGCCATATTAATAAGATTTTTCTTTTTACCTTTTTGAGGGATAACAAAATTAGTAGTTATAATTTCTGATAGAACTGTCGTGTTTAATTCACTTGGGCAAAGAATTTCTTTAGGTATTTCATGCTTACTATAAAAATGCATAACATAATAATCAAGTTCATCAGCAAAATCCCCAACTGCGGGAAAAATATCCGTGTGTCCACCAACCATGCGACCATTTCGTAAAAATAAAATTTGAATACTTAAATAGCCTTTATCAAAATAAAAGCCAAGACAGTCACGGTCAACATAATCGTGAAGTTCCATTTTTTGTTTATCTAAAATAATATTAATATAATCTAATTCTTTTTTTAATTCTAGAGCCATTTCAAAGTTTAAATTTTCGCTATAAGTTTTTATTTTTTCTAATATTTTATTTTTTAAAATGTCTCCATTCCCTCTTAAAAAGGCAAGTATTTCTTGTTCCATTTTTTCAAAGTCTTCTTTATTTATGTTTTTTTCACAATAACCAAGGCACTCACCAATATGATAATATAAACAAACCTTTTTAGGCATAGTATCACATTTTTTTAAAGGATATAATCTATTTATGAGAGATACAATACGTCTTGCAGCATAAGCGTTAGGATATGGGCCGAAAAGCATTTTTTTATCTCTTTTTTTAATATTTAAATAGCGTGATACTTGAAGACGAGGATATGGTGTTTTAATATATTCAATATAAGGATAACTTTTGTCATCTTTTAATAAAATATTATACTTAGGGTCATAACGTTTAATAAGATTAAATTCTAATAAAAAGGCTTCTAGTTCAGAGTTTGCCACAATATATTCAAAATCGGCAATTTCACTCACCATTTTGGCAGTTTTACCAGTTTGAGGACGATTAAAATAAGAATTAACGCGCTTAAATAAATCCTTTGCTTTACCAACATAAATAATGATGCCATCACTATTTTTCATTTGATAGGAACCTGGTAAATGAGGCACTAATTTTAGTTTTTCTTTAATCATAAAAATTCACCTACAATTATATTATACTACAAAAAAGTAATATTTTAAGTTATAATTGTATTGGTGATACCAAAAATGCAACTTTTAAATACTTTTAATTTAGAAATTAAGAAATCTAAATTTATAGCTTATTATTATAAAATTAATGATGTAAGAGAAATAGATGAAATATTAAAGGAAATAAAAAAAGATAATAAAAAAGCAAGGCATATGCCTTATGCTTATAAAATAGGAAATACGGCGCGGAAGTCAGATGATAAAGAACCATCTGGTACAGCAGGCCTACCTATTTTTAATATAATTGAAAAAAATAACCTCCAAGATGTTTTAATTGTGGTTGTAAGATATTTTGGAGGTATAAAGCTTGGTGCAGGCGGCCTTATTAGAGCTTATAGTGCTGCCGCTCGGGAAGTTTTAAAATAGATTAATCTACTCTAAAACAATACTATTAGGGTTATTATGGTTTGGGTTCTTAGTACTTGCATAAACACCAATAATACCAGCGGTACCAATAGTAACTCCTAAAAACATAACAATTAGAATAATTAATTTTTCATAATAATGCATAATATCACCTATTAATAGTATAGACGAAATAATTTTTATCTACAACCTAAAAATAATTATTTTACAGTTAATTTGATATTATATCATTAAACACGTAGCTAGCAAGCATCATTCCAGCACTAGCAGGAACAAAAACAGCAGAACCAATACTTGAGCCTGTATCTTTGGCAAGTTCGCTACTAAAAACAACTGGTGTGTTTAAACTAATATTTTCTTTATTAAGAATATTACGTAATTTTTTAGCTAAAGGGTCATTATAAGTTTTGGCAAGAGTGGTTATTTCAAGTTTCGTGGGATTTAATTTTTTACCTGTCCCAAGGCAAGTAATAATTTTAATATTATTTTCTTTAGCATACTTTATTAATGCTATTTTAATATTGGTATCATCACAAGCATCAATAATATAATCATATTGGGCATTTATATAGTCAGGAAAATTTTCTTTAGTTAGAAAAACATTTATAGTTTTTATCTGAGCATATTCATTAATGCTTAATGCTCTTAATTTTGCTCTTTCTACTTTTATTTTACCAATATTAGCCAATGTGGCAATTATTTGACGATTTAGATTTGATAAAGATATTTTATCACCATCAATTATAGTTATATCTTGAAATCCACTTCTTACAAGAGCTTCTAGGGCATATCCCCCTACTCCTCCAACACCTACTAATAAAATCTTAGCTGTTTTTATTTTTGCTAATTGTTCTTCATTTATTAAAGTTAATAGTCTTTCAAACATAATATCACCAATTTAATTATAGCAAGAGATTATTAAAATGCAAGTTTTAAAAATAAAAAAGATATCGCTTTAGCTTTATATTCAAGATATAAAACGTCGATATCATCTATTTAAGATTGCTCTTAGGACTAATCTTGTATCCTAATTCTATTATATTAAGCCTTAGCCTAATATTTAAGTGCTAAAAGGATATTGGGCGCACACCACGCGTGTTGTTCACGTTGTTGTTGTTGAGGTTGCCATCCGAATTCACACGGAACACGTTAGCATTGCTGCCGTTAAAGTTATACGGAGACATTCCGAGTATGTTTTAGATTAACCCTTTACTACAAATTAATTATATTTAAATATCAACTTTAAGTCAATATTAATTAAAATAGCTTTACATAAAACCAAAAATATATTATTAATTTAAGCAAGATGCTTGTACAAAGCACTTGCCAATTTCTTTGACATGTGCCATCCCTTACGGGTTGGCATTTTTTCATGTCCAATATCACTACCCCCTGAATTACTTAAAGATAATTAATAGGACAATTATCACGATTAGCGAAGCGATTAAAAAATCTTTCTTCTCCACCATGACCAAAGCCTCGTTACAGATATGGCGGCAAATACAAATACTTGCATCTCGTGCAATAAATATAACAAGGAAACTACTAGAATGCAAGCAAAAACTTATCCCAGGTATACAAAAATAGATATTCTAGACATGCCTCGACAAAATTTCGGATAATACGCAAAAAGAAGCAGAAATAAATCTACTTCTAAAGTTATATAATGCCATGAAAGATGGCTCTTCTTGCCCACAAATGAAAGATGATATGAACCCCATTTCTTTATACTATTTGTAAGAAATACGGAGTAAGCGCTGATTACTTACTTGGTAAAATTGATGAGCCTAATAATTATAAAATAAAAATAACGCCAGTTTAAAGACTAGCGTTTTTATAACATTTAAAAACCCAGATAGTAGTCTACTTGTGATAAAATCCCGCGCGACCGCAGGTGGTAAGAAACATATATGCTTTAGGATTCTGGTTCAGTGACCAGCTTTCAACTCCACATATAATTATTCTCCCTATATTATCTCATAGTCGGTTTTATGTAAAGCAGACTATTTATCTAGGCATTATTATTATAGCATATATCAAAAATTATATTCAAGATAATTACATGAATTTTACACATTTATTGTTTCGTTTTTGTATAAATCACATTTTTTTCTAATAAAGAATAATTGCAACATCTATTTTTTATGTTATCAGCTAGCCTATTTTGTGTATATAATCTATATAAATTAGAGGCTTTATTTTTTATTAATTGCATATTTATATTTAACCAGGTATATTGATTAAGTAATAATTCTTGATATGATTGTTCTTCTTTGGAATTACATTTTTCATTTAAGTTGATTATTTCATAATTTTCTTTTTTTACGGGTATCATATTATTAAAATTTATAGCCCCTAATTTCCATTCGTCTATTCTTATAAAATCTATAGTGTTTTTCATATTTAAATGTTTGGTTTTAGGGTTAGATAAAGGTGCAAAATATTCTTTAATCGTTAATATTAAATAAAATACCACCAAATGGTCTTAAATTTGCTTTGTCTTTATTATATGGTACTCTAAAATCAAAGCCTCGCAAGTAATCACAATATTTATTATCAACTCTTACAATAATTAAATTAAATTACATAAGACCTCCTTTCTTATATTATACTCTCTTAATAAGATTATAAAGTTAAATATTCCATAAGTAAAATTTTTTATAAAAATTAAAAAAGGACTAGAATTTCTAATCCAATATATTTTAACTCCCGACTTAATGGCTGGTACACCGCGTTTTTGTATGTAATATTTCATACACAATATAATTTTAACAAAGAAATATATTCAAGTCAAATATCCACTAATTAAAAAATATTGATGACTTCCTAGCCGAAGTTAGAAATATCTCCTAGCCCACTCATAGGATTAAAATCATCATTACTTGCATCTCTTTTTTCTAAATCATTTATTAATTCTGAAGTTGAAACACCTTCTGTTACAGGAATTTGATTATTTATTTCATTATTACTATAATTATTACTTATAGGGGTAGTATTTGAACTTGTATTTAGCGATTTATTTTCCTCCCAACAGCCAGAAACATTACAGTTAGTACTATAGGGCATTGGGTCTGGCATATCAAGCTTACATATCATCGGTATTTTAAAAGCACCACCGAACGAAACACAGTTACCAGGTTGTAAAACCTTCATTTTTTCAATAACATCAGCACTAATATTCGGAAGCATTTCTTCAATATATTTAATATCTTTAGGATGAGTCATTTTAAAAATTAAGAAGTTCGAACACTGAGCAATAACAGTATCACTAATTTCAACGGGACGTTGGCTAATAATATCAAGCATAACTCCATATTTACGACCCTCTTTCGCAATACGGTCAAATATATTATATCCTAGTAAAAATGTATCGGTATCTTGTTGGATATATCTATGGGCTTCTTCCAGGAATAAATGAAATGGAATGCTAGCTCTTTCTTTTAAGCTTTTAGCATAATCAAATAATAGTTTAGAAATTATTTTAACAATTACTTTAGCGTAGGCGTCGTCTATGTCTTCTAAGTTAATATTAACAATTTGTGCTCGAGTATTATCTTTTCTAATTAGATTATTGATAAATTCGTCAACACTTGTATATTTTTCGCCATCAAAATAGTCATTAACTCTGCTACTAATAATGGTATTAAGACGGACTTGTAAAATCATGGCTTCATTATACATCGCTTCGTTTCCTTGGAAGCCTTCACTTATAAGAGTAAATTCTAGAGCATCAGCTAGCTGCCTTAGCGTATAAAAACTATTCTCTGGCTCTTTTATTTCTACTATAGACTCATCAATGTGTTTTAAAATATAATCAGTAATTAATACCGACTCCCCAAAATTGCCATTAGAATCAATCTCAAAACACTCACTAAAACTTCTAGTATAACCAAGACCAGGTATCGTAGAATCAAAATTAAATTCGGTCGTATGACATACTTCAATAACTCGAAATATTTCATTTTTCTTATAACTAGTAGTCATATTACTAAAAAGAATAGCAATTAAAGCTTTAGCAATTAAATGATTTTTATATTTGGTTGTCTCTTCACTATTGCTAGCAAAAATTTTGGCATATTTAATACTCCGCTCTAAAATAGGCAGTTGAGAATGAGTACCAGCTTGAAGTAATAAAGCTATATCATCAAGCGTTAATAGATTTACCGGTATTTTTAATAAATAATCTGTATCTTCTTGCGGGTTAGTCGTAATAAATTTGTAATTATAACTCGGATTAATTTTATTTAGAGAACCAAAAGCATTTTTATATTCGCCATAAGCATCGAAGAAAAACATATTAGCATTATAAGTAGTCATTTTAGGATTACTAAAAATATTTTGAATAATTCTTGAAACACCGCAAGATTTACCAGCTCCAGAGTTACCGAATATAGCTAAATGGTTAGAAAATAAGCTATTGATATTAGGACAAATTTTAAAACCTTTATAAGTCGCTGACTCACCTAAAACAAAAGTTTTATTGCTAAGAGTTCCCACTAACTCTAATAATTCTTCACTATTAATAATTCTAATTTTACTGGATAATAAGGGCTTTCTAATAACACCATTTACATAGCCATGACTAGTATATTCGCCTAAAAAACGAATTTTAATCTCGCTACTATTAAGCTCTACTACTTCACCAAGTATTCTCTGTTCTTTTTCTTCAAAGACTACGTGAATATTCATTAAATCCGCGGTAATTGTATCTTTACTAATATTTTCTACATGCGCAATATTATCACTAATATATAAAATTCGACCAAATATCATATCATCAACCTACTTTAAAAATATTATAGCATATCTTCATAATTAAAAAAAGAGTCAAAAAATTGTTTTTCTTAACTCTATTATTTACTAGCTTTATATTTAGCACTTTTAACAATTAGATTGTCATTAATAAACTCTAATTTAATAGTGAGTTCACCATAAGTTTTCTTGATATTATTACTATAATCTTCCTCATATTCCACTAATTTATATTTAGCCGTAACATTATTTCCTTTTACTTCATGACTTACATATTTATAAAATGGTGACAAAAAGTGACAACCATAATTCCAATTATTCGCCGCGATATATTTAGCACCTAATCTCACAATGTCAATTTTACCAGAAATATTGGTATCATAAGTTGCAACTGGAAGTTCATAATTATCAACATTAAAATACATCTTCGCAATATTTTTTATCGCTTCTTTAGTTGTTCTAAAATAACAAGGAGTAGATATGGCGGCCATAATTTTATGAATATTATTTTTATCAAAACTACTATAACTATCCGTTTTTATTTCTTGAATTAAATTTTTTAAATATGATGTCAGAGACTCCTCGGTTAAATTATCCTTAGTTGGCTTTTCAATTCCTTCATAAGTTGCCTCAAATGATAAATCATTGGAGTCATTAGGGTCATATACTACTTTTTCATTTTTATAGACTATGCCATCACTTACTTTAAATTCTCCACTATCAGGTAAACCATCATTATTTTTATCTAAGTTTGTCATGTAATTATTATTTTCCGAACTAAAAATAATGCCCTTTTGCCACATGACTCCCACAACTATCACAATTGCTATAATTAAAATAGGTACAATAACTATAGACTTGGAAAAATTTTTCTTATTATTTTTCATTTTTTCACACTCCTACTATCAAAATATCATTAATATACTATAATTACAACCCTATTATTTGACTATACAGTATGGTTTACATTTTAATATATAATCATGTTTTTACTATTTTGTACTTTACATATAGCATAATATGTATTATATTAAAATCCTATTATTAAAAGGAAGGGGTAAAAATTTGATGAATAAACAAAGTATTATTAAAGAAGTAAATAAAGCTTGGCCTAAAGATTTAATTATTCGATATTTATATGTAAAACTTGCTCCTACTTTTAAAAGAGACGTTAATTTTTTTCTTGTTCCATATGATGAACAAGCTAAAATATATAAAAATGATGCTTTTCGAAGAGATGGTATAAACATGGTTTGTAAAACCATATGCGAATACTATAAAAAATTATTTGAAAGTTTTGGTATTGAAAGTCGAATTATTACAACTAATAATAAAAAAGAAGCTCATTTTGGTTTAATTGTCCATGGTGATACTTGCCTCTTTTTTATTGATCCCTTAAAAGACTTAATGCTTAATCAAGTAGGATTTAAAACTAGTTATTTTGGAGTTATTCCGCTAAGTAGAACTCAAAATAATGCTTTAATATATCCGGAAATTAAAGTGCTTAATAGTGAGTATTTAGAAGAAATGGATAAATATTTAAATTTATTAGCCTGTGGCATATACATAAATGACTTTTTTGATATGTTACATGAGTGTATTTTCCATCATCCTAATACAAGAGTATTGGAATTCTTAAACGGCGAAGATATTGATATGATAAAACTAAGACAAGCTATTTATCCCACTAATATAGCTAATGATAATATAATAAAAGCTAAAATTGCTCTTATGAATCAATGTGTAATTAATATTGGGCACTGTCATGGATTACTTGAACGAGATCAATTTTATGATATGGCTATTGCTTATATTTTCTCTCGAATAGAAAGACGAAAAATAAATGTAGGTATAAATCAAGATAGAAAACTTTATCTTGCTCATTTAACTGATACTACCCCAGATTTATACATAGAAAGCAAAAGTAATGGCATATATAAACTTGAAAGAAAAAAGAAAGATAACAAAAATACCTTTCTAATTTAGTTTGGAATTTAATATTTCTTTTGTTAAAACTGGATTAGCTTTACCTCTTGTTTCTTTCATTACAAGACCCACAAAGAAATCAAAAAGATTGGTTTTACCACTTTTATAAGCAGCAATTTGATTAGGATTAGCTGCTAAAATATTGTCAATAATCTTATTTAATTCCTCTTCATCGCTTAATTGAGCATTATCAGTACTTAAAAAATCTTTTACTTCTTTTTTATTTTCAATTACTTTATAAAATATCTCTTTTGCTTGTTTAGAACTAATAATACCAGTACTAATAGCGTTGATTAAATCTTTTAAACGACTAGGAGTTAAATAAAATTCTGTGATATTAATTTCCGTTTCATTTAAATAACCCATAATGCTTGAAGTTATCCAGTTACTTGCACTCTTAGCATCAATACCTAATTTTAAACACTCCTCAAAATAATCGGAAATATCTTTATTTTTAACTAAAACTCCGGCATCATAAGAACTAAGATTATAATTATTTATGTAATCATATTTACGTTCGATATGAAGACGAGGAATTTCTTTCTTAATTTCATCTAGCCAATCCTTAGTTATTTTATATTTTGGAATATTAGGTTCCACAAAATACTTGTAGTCAATTGCATCTACTTTGCCTCGCATCCGAATAGTTTTTTCCTCTTCTTCACTCCAGCGTCTAGTTTCTTGCTCTACTTCGTTATAACGACCATTTTCTTTTAATTCGGTTTGTCTTTTTATTTCGTATACAATGGTGTTATATACCCCGCTTACCGAGTTAACATTTTTAACTTCGACTCTTGTTCCGAATTCTTTTGCATCTTCATCCATAATAGAAACGTTAACGTCGCATCTTATCTCACCACGTTTAGTATCTGCATCACTTATGTCCATATAACGATAAACTTCAATCATATGATTAATAAAGGCGACAGCTTCTTCAGCACTATGAAAACAGGGCTCGGTCACTAACTCTAAAAGTGGAACGCCACATCTATTATAATCAATAGTTGAAGTATCAAAATAATGGTCAAGGCTCGCTGTATCTTCTTCTAGGTGAACATCGTGAATAAAAATTGGTATTAATTTTTCATTCACTTCTATTTCTATTTTTCCATTTATACCAACAGGGCTTGCCATCTGCGTAATTTGATATCCTCTAGGTAAATCAGGATAATAATAATTTTTACGATCAAAATATAAATATTCAGGTTGAGTACAGTTAAGGGCAAGACTAACCTTAAGGGCATCCTTAACGCACTTTTTATTTACAACTGGTAAAGTGCCTGGGAAAGCTAAATCAAGTAAAGCAATATTACTATTGGGAGTTTCATTATATGAATTAGTGGCACTAGAAAACACTTTGGAACTACTTTTCATTTCACAGTGCATTTCAAGCCCAATAACAGCGACTTGTTTTTTCATTACTCGACCTCCTTTGCAATTTGACCCTTATAAGGCATTTCACTCTCTAAAGCATAAGCAATATTTAAAATATTTGCATCGTCATAACAATTTCCTGTAATATTAACTCCCACTGGTAAGTTACTTACAAATCCACTTGGAATAGTAATAGATGGAAAACCACCAAAATTACCAATTTGTAGATGTTCTTCTAAAGCATTAGCTTCCCTACTAAGCTTATCAATAGAACCATCTAGCTTCTTAGCAGGTCCAGTTCCAACTGGTAAAATTAAACCATCATATTTTTCAAAAAAACTTTTCATAATATTAACGATTAAACGTCTAAGTTTTTGAGCATTTTTAAAATAGCGTTCCTGGTTTTCTTTTTGTAGAACATATGAACCAATAACTAGACGTCTTTTTATCAAAGGCGAAAAACCCTCTGTACGATAATCTACCATCATTTCATTAATATTATCTTTAGAGCTGCGAGGCCCAAAAATTATGCCAGTTAAATTTGATAAATTGCTAGTCGCTTCTGCACAAGATAAAACAACATAAACAGAGCCTACAGCGTTTAAAATCTTTTGATCAATACTTTCTTCGTGAATTTCTAAACCAATGTTTTTACATATTTCTAAAGTTTTTTGAAAATTTGCTAAGTGAAGTTTTAATTCAGCGCTTGGATTTTCATAATTATTAATATCGCATAGCTCTTTAATATAAAATAGCTTTTTGCCTTTAACTTGGCCTGTTAAAGATTCTCTTAGGTGAATATCAGAAGAATCCCAAGTAGTCATATCACGAGAGTCTTTCCCTTTCATAACATCGATTACAATCGCGGCATCTAAAACACTTCTTGTAAGAATGCCAACATGATCTAGACTTGAGGCAAATGGAAACAAACCAAAGCGACTAAGCATGCCATAAGTAGGCTTGAAACCTACAATACCACAGTAAGCAGCAGGTTTTCTAACAGAATCGCCTGTATCACTGCCTAAAGCATAAGGATAAACGCCACTTGCAACAGCACAAGCAGAACCAGCACTTGAACCAGCACACATTCTCGTTTTGTCCCAAGGATTTCTTACAATTCCAGTATGGCCAGTAGTGCCTGTTCCACCCATTCCAAATTCGTCTAAAACCGTTTTATTAACCATAATGGCTCCACTTGCAAATAACTTATCTAAAACCGTTGCATTAAATATCGGAATATAATTACTTAAAGTATTAGAAGAACCAGTTGAAAGAACATCTTTAGTAGAAAAGTTATCCTTAACGCCAAAAGGTATACCAGAAATTAAGAAGTCAGTTACTTCTTGTTCTTTGGCATTATCTAATATAGTTACAAATGCATTATACTTATTTTGAACTTCATGAGATTTAGCAATCGCTTCTTTAACTAATTCTGAACTAGTTACTTGGCCACTTTTTAAAGCCTCATGAATTTCAGTAATACTTTTATTTAACATTTACTCCACCACCTTTGGCACTTCAATTTCGCGTCCTTCAACTTTGCCTGCATTTTTTAAGGCTTCCTCAATTGGAATTGATGTTTCAGCTTCGTCTTCTCTTAATTCAAAAACAAAATCATCTAAAGAGTGAGTCATCGGTTCTAAGGCATCTAATCCCTCTATTTCATTTATTAAATCGATAGTTTCATCAATTATTTCAAATTCGTCTAAAACCAACTCATTTTCTTCGGGCGTTAAATTAAATAACAGTTTGTGTGCGAAGTCATCAACTGTCTCTTTCGTAAATTTAGGCATTTTGTTCCTCCTTTTTTTCTCTTAATCTAATTAATTCTATATCTTCAGGTGAAAAACTTATTGTCCCCTTATCGACCTTATTACTTATTTTTACACCTTTTACACTTCCTTTGCATAAAGGAATGCCAAAATGTTTAGATATAGCATCTAGCAACGCATAAATTCTTATCGAAAAACCTGTATCAATATCAATAAATATAGTATTGTAATTTTCTGACGTTTTTTTGATGTTACTATCAATTTTAGATAAGTTAGGGTTATGGTCAAAGAAAAATAATAATTTCTCATAATATTCTCTTTCACTTCTCGCATGCGATATTTTTACAGCATGAAAATCACGGTCAATTATTTCCCAATGTAAACCAGAGCCATAGTCTTTTTTTTGGACAATTGCATAACCGCCAAAAAAGCAAGATGCTTGAACAAAATTTCCCCAATGTTGAATTTCTGTATCTGCATTTATATAATTCCACTCTCCAGGAGCAACTTCTACGGGAGCCACCCCCTCTGAAAACGATTTTACAGTTAAGGGATTTTTTTTAAAATATAATTGTCCTCCAGTTTTTCCATTAACAAATCCTTTTGTAGAAGTTGCAAAACCACAAGAAAAATTACCTGTCAATCTAACGTCATTAAGTTTAATAGTTTCTCCTCTTCTATTGATATAGCTATTTTTATCAACTAAAGCATAGCCATTAATAAAATTTAAGTCACTAGCATTAGGGAAACCTAAATTATTTATTTTAGAAATAGTATCACTTAAAGCTTCCGGAATAAGTAAAATTGTATCAAAAAGAGTTTCTAAAGCTTTTATATTTTTACCTCTTTTTATTCCCAATACTTCTTCGATATTAAACATCTCTAAAACCTCCCTATTTCTATATATTTAATATTCACATGAACCTGGTGTTCTCGGAAAAGCTATGACATCACGGATATTATCAACGCCTGTAAGATAAATAATTAATCTTTCAAATCCCATACCGAATCCAGAATGATAACAACTTCCAAACTTCCGTAAGTTTAAATACCAATCTACAGCATCTGTATCAACATTCATTTCTTTGGCTCTCTTTAGCAATTTATCATAGTCAGCTTCACGCTCACTTCCACCCATAAGTTCACCAGCGCCTGGAACTTCAAGGTCAACCGCTGCCACAGTTTTGTTATCACTATTAATTTTCATATACCATGCTTTAATATCTTTAGGCCAATTAGTAATAAAAACAGGCCCATTAAAATATTCCGTAATATAGCGTTCATGTTCTTTTGCTATATCGTCTTCATACTCAGGTGTAAACTCCCATTTTTGAGGAGCTTTTTTTAGAATATCTACGACCTCTTTATGCGTAATACGAACGAATTTAGAATTTACAAGTTTGGTAAGCTTTTCTTTAAGACCATTTTCTACATATTTATCACAAAATTCAATTTCATCAAGGCATTTTTCTAAAACATAGTTTACTACAAATTTAAGCATTTCTTCTTCAATATCCATAAGTCCATTTAAATCACAGAAAGCTATTTCGGGCTCTATCATCCAAAATTCATTAGCATGGACTTTAGTATTAGAGTTTTCAGTTCTAAAAGTTGGTCCAAAAGTATAAATCTTTTTAAAGGCCATGGCAAAAGCTTCACCATGAAGTTGACCTGAACCAGTTATATAAGCAAGACGTCCAAATAAATCTTTACTCATATCCACTTTACCATCGATTTTGGGAATATTATTCATATCAAACGTTGTAATTTTAAACATCTGGTCAGAACCTTCACAGTCAGTCGTAGTAATTAAAGGTGTGTGAGTATAAACATAGTTATGACTTCCAAAATACTCATGAATAGCTAAAGCTGCTACACTTCTAATGCGAAAAACTGCTTGAAATAAATTGGTTCGAGGACGAAGATAAGCAACACTTCTTAAAAATTCTCTTGTGTGTCTTTTAGGTTGAATCGGATAATCATCGGGACATGCTCCCAATAATAATATTTCTTTTGCTTTCATTTCATAATCTTGATTACCACTTGATTTTACAATTGTACCCGTTACTTCAATAGCACTTCCTACTAAGAATTTCTTTACTTTCTCGAAGTTTTTTAATTCTTCATCATAAACTATTTGTAAATGCTTTCCACACGTACCATCTGAAAAATCAATAAAACCAAATGATTTCTGGTCGCGATGAAGTCGAACCCACCCCTTTATTGTAATGTCTTTTCCAATATAATCTTTAATACTATCAAATAAATCTTTTAAATCCATAATTTTTTTCCTTTCTTATATTTCAACGTGATATTCGTTCTTTTTTCTTTTGTAAATTATCTATTTTGCGATTCATTATTTCAATCATTAATTCTAAATATCTTATTTTAAGATGTGTGAATGTGCTAGAACCATTTCTGCTTGAACTAAGGTTTATTTCACTAAGCTCGTTTATCTGGACATACAGTTTATCGATTGCCTCACCTATTTTAACAATTTCGTTATCAATATTTTCCATATTACTATTTAACTTCTACTTATGGTGTAAGTCTTGAAGGCCCTCTAAAAATAAACATTTCTTCTTTTAAGCTTGGAAGTCCTAATAAAAGCATGGTAAGACGGTCTACACCAATAGCAAAGCCACCATGGGGAGGACAACCATATTTAAAGAACTCTAAATAGAATTCAACATCTTTAGATAAACCTTTTTCTTCAGCTTGTGTCTTTAATATATCATAGCGATGCTCTCTTTGAGCGCCAGTTGTGATTTCGGTTCCTTTCCAAATAAGGTCATAGCCTTGGGGAATGCCATCTTTTCTCATATGATAGAAAGCTCTTTTCGTTTTCGCAAAATCAGTAATAAAGATAAATTCGTGATTATAAACTTCTTTGGCAAACTTACTGGTTAATTTTTCTGCTTCTGCATTCATATCTCCAATATCATGCTCTGGTATTTTATAATTATATCTTTTATTTAATTCTTGATATAAATCAGCTAGTTTAATTCTAGGAAATGGCCGCGTTGGTATTATTATTTCTTCACCAAATAGTTCTTTTACCTTTTCGCCATATAATTTTTTGACTTTGGTAAGACCTGCGACTAATAAAGCTTCCTCCATATCCATGACGTCTTCAAAAGAATCTATATAGGAAAATTCTAAATCGAAAGAAGTAAACTCAGTCGCATGCCTGTTGGTATTGGAGTTTTCTGCTCTAAATGCAGGGGCTACCTCAAAAATACGTTCTAAATTACTAGCCATAGCCATTTGTTTGTAAAATTGTGGGCTTTGAGCTAAATAAGCTAAACGGTCAAAATATTTTACTTCAAAAACATCTGAACCAGATTCAGAGGCCGTAGCAATTAGTTTTGGTGTATGAATTTCCACAAAATCATTTTCTAAAAGAAATTCCCTCATACCAGAGACAAAAGCTGTTTGCACTTTAAACATTAACTGGTTTTTATCGGTTCGTAAATCAATCCAACGATAATCCATACGCGTATCAATATTTGCAGTATCATCAAGAGGAGAAGCCTCGGCTAAACTTAATATTTCTAAATATTCAGGAATAAACTCCTTTCCTCCAAGACGTACATATTCACTTTTTTGCAGAATGCCTGTAAAAGATGCAATAGATCCTGCAATAACACCATTTAACTTATTAGCAAGTTCAGGATTTGCACCTTTATCTATTGAGACTTGAATAAGACCACTACGGTCTTTTAGAATAATAAAAATCATATATTTAGTATCACGAATAGTACTAATATATCCTTTTATTGTAGACTTTTTATTTTCTTCTAAATCATTAATTAAAACTCTTGTCATGTTTTTCCTCCTATAAATTACTTACAATATAATCAATTATTTCGTTTTCATCAATTTTAGTTTCTTCGTGAGTTAAATTATCTTTAACCGTAATTAGACCTTTATTTAATTCTTCACTATTAAGTAATATTAACGTACGAGTATTCATCCTGTCCGCGGCTTTAAACTGAGCTTTCATACTACGACCATCCGTATCATAGTCTACACTTACCCCACTCCAACGTAAATCTTGAGCAAGACGCATAGCAGTAATTTTTTCTTCTTCGTTTAGAGCAATAATATAGACGTCTAAAGACTCCCCAATTTCTTTATCTTTATTTATTTCTTTTAAAATGGTGATTAGTCTATCTATACCAGAGGCAAAGCCAATACATGGAGTAACAGGTCCTCCTAATGTGCTAACTAAATTGTTATAACGGCCTCCTGCGGCAACAGTGCTAGCGCTTCCTAAGAAATCTGCATCAGATACAAGCTCAAATACCGTATGATTATAATAGTCAAGCCCTCTTACGATATTCGTATCTATTTCATAGTCAACATCTAAAAAGCGAAGATATTCCAATACTTTATCAAAGCGAGTTCGTGACTCGTCATTTAAATAGTCCATGATAGAGGGGGCATTTTTTAATATATTATTATCTTTATCTACTTTACAATCTAGTATACGCAAAGGATTGGTTTTAAAACGTTTCTGACAATCTTCACATAAATCATTTATATGTGGTTCTAAATATTTAATCAAAGCTTCACGATAATTATTTCGGGATTCAGTATCACCTAAAGAATTTATTTTAACAGTAATATTTTCAATTCCTATTTCTTCTAAAGATCGATAAGCAAAACTTATAACTTCCGCATCAATCATTGGCGAATTACTTCCTAAAACTTCTACCCCAAATTGCGTAAATTCCCGATATCGGCCAGCTTGAGGCCTTTCATAGCGATACATAGGTCCACTATAATATAATTTAATCGGTTGATTTACTTCGCCGAAAAGTTTATTTTCAATAAATGAACGAACAACCCCTGCCGTACCTTCCGGTCTTAAGGTTAAATTTCTATCTCCGCGATCTTTAAAATCATAAGTTTCTTTAGAAACTATATCGCTTGACTCACCAACAGTACGGTGAAATAATTCACTAGCCTCAAATATCGGTGTTCTAATAAATTTATAATTATAAAGCTCAGCAACAGATGAAAATACATTATTAATGTAATTATAATATTTGGCATCTAAGTTATAAATGTCATAAGTTCCTTTGGGTTTTGTTATCATATTTTTTTCCTCCTTAAAATAAAAAGTACTTAGCAACTTGTAAGGACGCAAAATTTGCGCGGTGCCACCTTACTTCACTAAGTACGCTCAAAATTTTATCGCATTATATGCGTTTTCTAAATATGGAAAGCTGTCTTTCAATAGTAAAACTTAGGCATTTGCACCCACTAGCCTTCTCTTAAAAGTCTTATTTTATTTACTTGGTCTTTCCTTAGAAAAATACTATACTAGTATTTTAGTATAATTTTAAATAATAGTCAACTGGTTTATAATAAAATAAATTAACGTTTTATACTTAGACTATCTAAAATTACTCTGTTCGTTCTCAATTGTTCTATATAAACGCTTAATAATTTCATTTATATTATCTTCATTTAGTTTGTATTTTCTTAAAAAAAGAAAATCTAATACAGAAGATTCAGGTAACCTAATTACAAATCTATGGTTATGACAGTAGGCACTTAAACCTCTTATTTCTACAAAAAGCGTTGTTACGGCATCTTCTTTTACAGGGTATGTTCTTGTTGCATCAAAATAAGAATTTTTAAGAAAATAAGCCCGAAAAAATTGTTTCAATTCTTCTTCATTATTTAATAAATAGGAATTGTAATAATCTGTGAATTCAATAGAATCTAACACACCATATGCTTCAGGTGATATATATCTAACAGAGGGTGGAATAATTAAATCTTTATACGCTGTGTTAAGCAGTGAATACGGTCCTAAAATTTCCAAACCATTATTTAACTTTATATCTTTTACAGATACATATTGAAATATACATCCAACCATTTCCCTTAATGTTAAAGGAAAAACAATATTTTTATCTTGACATTTGTCTCGAATTTCATTAAGAATATTATTTTCCTCAACTGTAAATTCCATTTTTGGATCTAAATAAATCTTTTGTAAGCCTTCAGGAAATTTATATGTATCAGAAGCGGAAATATAATGTGTTAAATTATATAATTCATATAAAGACCAACCAGTTCCTTTTATATTTTTTTTACTAGCTCCTTTTATCCTAAAAATTGTTTCATATGGTAATTCATCATCCCAAGTAAATATTCTTTCATAAAAATTTAAATCAGGAAAATTTGCTCTTGCCACTTTAAATCTTTTAAAAAATTCTTCTATACCGTTTTCTTTATTAAGTGCTAATAAAAAGGTAAGTAGTTGTTTATTTGCTAAAATTTCTTTTGGATCAAATTTTTCATTATTTTTTAATATTTTCTGAATTAATGATATCACATATGAATTTAATGCAAAAGAAAAATTGTTTTCTTGTAATATTTTTCTTATCTCAATACTTCTTCCATCAACAGCTTCAACTATTTTAGCCATAACTAACTTTTCATAACACTCTAGCTCAGTAACTGTAACTTCATTTAAAATATCCCACGTATCAACACTATACATATCAAAAGTTAAAAGATTAAATTTAACTTCATATAATTTTTCAACGTCTATAATAGATACTAAGTTGCGACCATAATTATAAAAAATTTTATATAGAAATTCAAGATATTTAACTTCTTTTAAATACTCATCTCTAAGCTTAGGGGTTAAAGACTTATTAATATTTTTATGTATTTCGTCTACTCTAAGAGCAATTTCAGCTAACATACCTTCATAAGTGTATACAAAAATTTCAAGTTTTTGCTCAAGCCTTGCAATTAATAACTTGGAATTTAAATTAAGAGTTTCTATTTCGCGCAAATACTCAGGAATTAATAGTTGCATACTAGCTTTTAAATCATTTAATCTATTTACTATTTCCGTTTCTTCTTCATCTTTACTTGGACTATCTCCATTATCTATTAAATCAATTTCATTTAAGTTGGCGCTTGTTTCTTTAAGCATTGCTACTTCCTGATCTAAAAACTGAGCTAATGCATAATGCAAATTATTTATTTCGTTAGTGAGAGCGCTTACCCATTCGGATTTTCTTAGTAAAATAATTCTTCTACCACTTACTAAATCATTTAGGATTTCATTAAGTGCTACTAACCTCAGGCGAGTCTCAAGCTCTAAGTTTTTTATATCTTCCCAGTATAGTTTTACCTTGGTATAAGTTATTGATAAATTTAAATTTTTACATTCAAGTCTTTTAGGTTTATTTACTTTGGCAAATGATATATCATCGTTATTTTTCATATATAATTTGATTAATAATTCTAAATAGATATTTTTAAAATTCTGCAATTCCGCCGGCATTAAATCAAGACTACTTATATAGTGGTTTTGTTTTAATGCCTCTAAATATTCTTTTTTATATTGATTAATTAATTCTAATCTTGCTTCATCACCCAAAAAATCTTCTCTAATAGGCATAGGGACAATACTATTTAAAGTAGCAATAGTATAGGTAGATTCTTCAATTACTTGTTTACTTGCTTTAATTCTTTTAAATATATTTAAAATTTTTTTTAATATCTCTTTTATTTGCATTACAAAAACCCCATTAGAGCTCTTATTATACTAAAAATTAAACTTAAAGTCAAAAAAATTAATCACATAGGATTAATTTAAATTATTGTTTAGGTGCTTTAAACCCTTTTAAAGCAATTATAATGGTACAAATTGAAGTAGTGCCAATTAATACTTCTAAATTGGGATTTTCTTCTTTTATAATAATAATTGCCATACTAAGCCAAATAATTGCTATAATTAAAGCAGCATAAGGATAGCGAATATGAAAAATTATATTATTTAATTTATTTTTATTCATAAAGACATCCTTTCTATAATTTTGGTAAATAAAAATTCATCATGATTAGCAATAGTAGTTAAAAATTCCATTAATAATTCATAAGAGTCGTTTTCACTATAAGAGGTTTTAAGCGTGAAATCTTTTGCTACACCATCCCTCTTGCAATATTCTAAAGCATATTTAATCGATTTTTGCATCACAGAATTATACATATCATCATTACCTCTTTTATCTATTATTGTAACAGATCCAATAAAGGCTTGCATAGCTTTTAAAAGTTCATAGTTTCGCATATCAACTTTAATATTTATACTTTTGGTAGTATTAATATTATCTAAAAATATTGATAATAAATGTCCATTACTAATATTCTTAAAAACAGTTTCATTTGTTTTAATTAGTTTTTGAGCTTCAAGACTTAATATTTTTGAAGTAGAAGTAACAAAATCATTAGCTCCAAAATATTTTTTTAAAGCGGCAGTAATATCTGGACAAAAACACATACAACTATATTCTAATAATTTGTCAAATTCCGGATAACCCGATAAAATATCATAATAAGCTTTCACAAACAAATAAAAGGCTTCTTGCGATAAAGGTTTTCTCGCTATAAGTCCAAAATCAACTAAGGCAATTTTATTATTTTCTAAAAGAATAATATTGCCAGGGTGAGGGTCACCATAAACATAATCAGAAGTCATCGCTGTTCTTAAAGCTTCGCCACCTGCAACAACTATTTGCTCCCAAAAATCCGAGTTTGTTAATTCTTTTACTTTAAGTGCTATAGTCTCACACGTTTCATTAGAAGTAATTAAATCAGCAATAGTAGGTCCTTTAATATATTCTTCCACAATAATATTTTTCGCACATAAATTTTTATATACTTTAGGAATGATAACTGCTTCGTGGTTGTGATAATATTCATAAAAATATTCCATATTAGCAATTTCGTTGGCATAATTTATTTCTAAAAGGCAATTCTCACTGAATTTTTCAAAAGCTTCATTATATTTAATAATACTAGCAGGTAAAAAATAGCTGATTATTTTAACAATTCTTTTTAATTTTTTTAAATCATGGTCTAAATTTTGATAAATACTAGGTTTTAACATTTTAATAATAACTTCGTCACCCGTTTTTAATTTAGCATGGTAAATTTGGGCAAATGAACCACTTCGAAACGGAGTTTTATTAATTTTTTCATAGTCTTCTTGGTGAGGAAGATAACGCAATATATCAATATATTCTGTAGTTACCTTATTAAATATTTCATAGTCTTTAGGAGTACTCCAACCTTCCATAAATTTATTGCTTACCGAAAGAACTTGCAAAAATTTAATATAAATTCCACCCATTTGAGTCATTTTTTCATAAATTATTTTTTTATATGCTATATTTTTATCACTTATATTGCTAAAGTAAATTTTAAGTAAATCTTTTATAAGAATTAATAGATTCATTTTGAACTCCTAAAACCAATCTCAAATAATATTAAAGTCATGATTAAAGCAATAAGAGGTAGCATTACTCCATTATAATTTAAAAATACAACAATTAAGATAACAGATAACCAAATAGCTAAAATACTTAAAGATACAAATAAATATTTCATATTAAACCTCCTAATTACTATCTAACATAATAGTTACTGGACCATCATTAGTTATTTTTACATTCATATCCGCGCCAAAAATGCCAGTTTCAACAGGAACATGTTCTTTTAACAATCTGTTAAATAAATCATATAATTTTATTGCTTCGGCTCCATTTAAAGCTGCAATGTAAGAAGGTCTATTCCCCTTTTTAGCATCAGCATATAAGGTAAACTGACTAATTGATAAAATACTACCACCAACATCTAACAAAGATTTATTCATAATACCAGCTTCATCATCAAAAATGCGAAGACGAAGAACTTTGTTTACAAGCTTAGAAATTATCTCTTCATTATCACCATCCGTAAAACCAACTAACAAAACAAGACCAAAAGAAATTTTTCCAACTATTTTATTATCAACTATAACTTTGCTTTCCTTGCTTCTTTGAACTAATATGCGCATAATTACTCACTCCTTTTAACTTCATAAACATATCGTAAATTATTAAAATCGACAATTAATTTATCCAAAACTTCTTTATCTTTAACATTAATAGTCATTTCATAAAGAGTACTAGTAGGATATTCTTTTAAATTATAATTTTCTAGAATTATGTTTCTCTTAGTTAAGATGGCAAGAAGATTTGCAAAATAATTTTTATTGTTTTCTGTTTCAATATGAATACAAGTGGTGTAAGTTTTAGTGCTATCCATAATCCATGAAGCTTCTATAAGGCGCTTTTTTTCATGGGATATATTAGCACAGTTTTTTTTATGAATGGTAATACCTTGACCAATTGTGACAAAACCCACAATATCATCTCCTTTTACTGGTTTACAACATCCCGCAATGTTTACTAAAATATCATTGACGCCAGCGATTAAGATGGAATTGTTGTTACTTTCTTTATGAGAGCTTTGATGGCTTATTTTCTCAATTAAAATATCGGTAGCGTCCTTTTCATCATATATTAAGCTAATGATAAAGCTACTAGTGTAACGAAGAGTTCCAATAGATAAATAAAGGTCTTCTAAGGAATTTAATTTTAATTCTGCTAAGATTTTTTTAATATTAGTCTCAGTTAAGAAATCATTAAAGGGAATTTTTTTACGTCGTAATTCTTGCTCTAAAATAGTTTTTCCTTTTAAGGTCATAATTTCTTTATCTTGTTTACTAAAATAAGCTTTAATTTTATTTTTGGCTTGAGGAGTTTTGACAAATCCAAGCCAATCTTTACTAGGCTTAGCACTAGAACTTGTGTTTATTTTAACTGTATCATTATTTTTAAGAGCATAATCTAAAGGAACAATTTTATCGTTTACAATGGCTCCAATTGTTTTATCGCCGATGTCGCTATGAATACGATAAGCAAAATCAACTGGAGTGGCATTATTAGGCAACTCGACCGCATCACCTTTTGGTGTAAATACATAAATCATTTCTGTTAAAATATTACTGGTCATATCACTCGTAAATTCTTTATCAGGCGTATCAATATTAGTTTCAATAAGATTACGGAACATTTCAAGTTTTTGCTCCATTAATTTTTGGACTTTATGAGTTCCTTTTTCTTTATAAGACCAATGAGCAGCCATACCTTTTTCAGCAAATTCATCCATTTCAAATGTCCTAAACTGAATTTCAAATAATACTCCTTGTTCATCATAAACAGTAGTATGAAGACTTTGATACATATTCGGTTTAGGATTTGCAATATAGTCTTTAAAACGCTTCGGGATAGGCTTAAACTTCTCATGAACAAGACCCATAGCCATATAGCAATCGCTTTCTTCTTCTAAAATGATGCGCAGTGCTAATATATCATATATATCGCTCCAGTTTTTTCCATTACTTAGCTTTTTATAAATACTATAAACACTTTTAACACGGGATTTAATTTTAAACTTAAGTCCTTTGCGAGCCAAAATCTTACATAGTTTCTTTTGCATAACTTCTAATGATTTATTTAACTCTTTTTGACTTTCATTTAGTTTGTTTAAAATATCATTATATACATCCGGTTTTGTATAGTATAAACATAAATTTTCAAGTTCGCTTTTAATAGAATTAATGCCGAGGCGGTGAGCGATAGGGATTAAAACAGCTTCTGTTTCATAGGCTTTCTTTCGTCTATTTTCTTCTTTTATGGCATAATTTGTTCGCATATTATGAAGACGGTCAGCAAGTTTAATGAATAAAACCCGAACATCGGTTGCTAGTCCTACTAATACTTTTCGCAAGTATATAGCGCTAGAAGCTTTATCATCAGTTAATTCTAGGCGGTTCATTTTAGATAAGGCATCAATAATCGTAGATACCTCACTTCCAAAATTATTCTCAATATATTCTATGGTAAGCCCACTATAAATTGTTTCATGGAGTAAAGAGGCAATAATAGTCGAGGCATCAACATCAAGGTCCTGCACAATACTAGCAACAGTTAAAGGATGGATTATAAAATCATCGCCATTTAAACGACGCTCTCCTTTATGAACATTTTTAGCACATTCATAAGCTTTCTTAATGTTTTTTAAATCTTCTTTATTTGTTATTTTACTTTTGATGTTTTGATATAGTTCTTCAAAAGTTATATTTTTTGTTTTATAATTCATCACGCTTCACCCTCTTTTATATCACGGTGATATTTTTGTAATTCTTCTCTTACGTAATCATCAAGTTCTTTAAGTTCTATACTAAAAATATCATTTACCATAATTCCTAAATCTAAATCACGCGAAGTACGCCATTTATATTTCTTTAAATAATTCCATATATCTTCTTCATGAATGTATTTATACCCATTTTTATGAAGTTCTTTAGTTTTACTTTTTAAAGCAGGTAAGATATGAGCATATAAATCATTTAAACTTTGAAACATTAAAGTACCATCCATAAAAATCACCTACTAAATATTGAATTTTCTCATATATTTAATTATATACTATTTAGTCCATTTTGGGAATGGGTGATTAGATGAAACAAAATAAATTCTTAAAAGCTACTTTTATTTTACTCATTGGCGGCTTAATAACAAAAATATTAGGGTTTATTATAAGAATTATATATACAAGAATGGTTGAAGCGGAAGCAATTGGGCTATATTCTTTAGTAATGCCTACTTATTCTTTGCTTCTTACCATAGCTACATTTTCTCTTCCTATCGTTATTTCGAAAATTATTAGTGAAAATAAAATGAAAAGTGCTAAAGTACTTGCTAATGCTGGAATTATTGCGATGTTTTTAAATATTTTGGTTATTTTTATTATTTATTTAATGAAAGATTTTATTGCAAAAACTCTTTTAAATGATAGTAGATGCGCTCCATTAATACTTGCTATGGCTTTAACTTTTCCATTTGTTTCGATTTCATCGCTTTTAAAAGGCTATTTTTTTGGAAAGCAAAATATGGTTCCAAATACTATTTCAAATATTATCGAGCAGTTTGTAAGAATTTCTCTAATTTTTCTATTTATCCCTAATTTAGTCAAAAAAGGTGTTCTTTATTCCGTAATAGGATTAATACTAATTAGTATTGGAACAGAACTATCTTCTATAATGACGTTTCTTGTTTTTATGCCGAAACATGCCACAATCACAAAAGAAGATTTAAAACCAGATTTTAGAACATCAAAAAAAATATTAGGAGAAAGTATTCCCACGGTATCTTCAAGATTAATTGGTAATATTGGGTTCTTTTTTGAGCCTATTGTTTTAACTAATGTAATGCTTTTTGCGGGATATTCCATGAATTTTATTTTAACCGAATATGGTGTATATAATGCCTATACAATTGCCATCCTTACAATGCCATCCTTTTTTATTCAAGCTATATCTTCTTCTTTACTTCCTGAGATTTCAAAATTTTATTATCAAAAAAATATCACTATGGTAAAACGCAGATTTAAACAAGCTATGATTATTTCTTTTTTAGTAGGTTTTGTATTCTCAAGTTTAATATTTATTTTTAGAGATTTTTTACTTTCTACTTTATATGATACTTTAAGCGGAAGTGATTATATTAAATTGTTAGCCCCATTTTTTGTACTATTTTATTTAGAAGGGCCTCTACAAAGCACATTGCAAGCACTAGGCAAAGCTAGGTCTTGTATGTTTATCACATTAATCGCAGTTATAATTAAATTGCTTGTAATGGGCGTTTTATCACTATGTCATATTGGAATGTATGCTCTTGTCATTGCCGAAATAATTGATATTATAATTGTTGTTTTACTTTGCTATAAAGTCATTAAAAAAATATTATATGCAAAATAAAATTTATCCATTTACATATTTTAAAAATATATTATCATTAATTTAAGCGAGATGCTTGTACAAAGCAGTTGCCAAAGGTTTGACATGTGCCATCCATTACGGGTTGGCATTTTTTCATGTCCGATACCACTACCCCCTCGTTTCTGATTTGGTGGCAAGACTATAAAATGGTTAGTATTAATTAGTTATCCTAGCCATTTCTCTTTTAGTTTTGATGGTTCTATTTTCAACGCAAACTCTTTCAACCACAAAAAGCATTAAAACTACATTCATGGTAAATGAACCACCATAACTTAAAAGTGGAAGCGGTACCCCAGTAAGCGGAATTAAAGCTAAAATTCCTAGTAAATTAATTAAAAGATGGAGTAATAGATAAATAAATACACCGTAAGCTAAAATGCTAAGCCTTAGATTTTCCCCTTCTTGGGCAATTTTTAAGATACGATATAGCATGACCATATAACCTATTATAATTAAAGCACCTACTATGGATCCTAATTCTTCTACTATTATTGGAAAGATAAAATCGGTATGGCTTTCAGGCAAATATAAATATTTTTGACTACTATTTCCAAGACCTACTCCAAATAACCCTCCATTATGGATAGCAATTAGGCCATTACACACTTGATATCCGGTATCCTCAGTATATCTACTACAAGGGTTTTTAAATTCAAAACGTTTAAGTTGCATAGAGTTAAATATTTCGGCACCACTATAAAGTAAAGCTAAGGTTGCAATAACCAATCCTACTGCCCCAATTCGTAAGACTTTAATAATATTTTTTTTAACATAAGGTATACTTATAAAAATGAAGAATATAATACCACAAATAATGAGAGCTGTTCCAAAGTCTGGTTGTAAGGCAATTAAAATGACAATTATTAAACCAATAGTTACGGGAAATAAAAAGGCATAAATATTACTTGTTTTTTTCTTTTCAAGTAAACTATAAGAAACTGCCATAAACATAATAATTATAGATTTTGCAAACTCACTAGGTTGCAGAGCAAAGGGGCCAATACTATACCAACTACGAGCATTATTCGTAATTTTGCCATAAACAAACAAGCCTATTAAAAGAACTAATACTCCTATAATCGCAACAGGAGCAATATATTTATATTTATTGGTAGGAAGCCGTAAAATAACTACAAAACCAATTATAAATGAGATAAGTAAAAAGATAGCTTGCCTTAATAAAAAGTGATATTGAGGAACGTTATATCTTAAAACGGTGGAAACACTCGAAGAGGAAAATATCATGATTAATCCGAATATACTATAAATAACTATTACTAATAGTAATACTAAATCCATTTTAGCAAATAATTTTTTCAAGTTCCTCACCCTATTTTAATTTTATCATAACATACTAATATTTAAAAGAAATTTCAAAAAATAGACTTTTTTAATGTCAAAAAGATGCCTAAATGAGTAAACTATAATAGATACATAAAGGAGGTATAAATATGTATTATTATGGAAATAACGGTTACTATGGCGGAGGCTATGGTGCTGGTGCAGGATACCAACCTTGTTGTAATACTGGATATGCAGGATATACAAGTGGATATGGTATTGGTGCGGCAATTTGGATAGTTTTATTCATATTACTAATAATTATAATTGGTGCTAGTTGGGGATTTGGCGGAAATAATAACAATAACTAGGAAGAATGAATTTAGTTCTTCCTTTTTAATTTCTAGTGCGAATTAAGCAATAAATGCCTTCTTTTAGTTCTTCTTCAAATGAAATTGCTTTAAATAACTATTTAAATTTATGCTAATAGCTTTTGTACTTGGATTAAACCCCAGAGTTAATCGTTTTGCTTCTGGTTTGGTAAATGTTTGACAAAAGAAATAATGATATGCTTCTTTTCTTTCTAAAACTCCAGAAACTTTTCTGGTATTTATATATTTATCATTAATGAATTGAATTTTAGCTACAATTGTTTCGTCCATTGGAGCATTTTTAACAATACCGTTTATTAGACGAAAACGAGCAGAACTAAAGGAATATTGTTTTTAAATATACCGTTATTATTAAGAATTCCGAGAGTTTGATCTAGATCAGCAAGATAACTAATGTCTAAATTAATTAGCTTGAAGTGAGATTCTAATAAGCGAGCATAAACACTTGGTAAGTGACCATAGGCTAATGTGCTAATTTGTAATCCATTTATATAATACCAACCAGTTTTTCCTTATACTAGCAAAACATAAAGATGTACACGACCACGCAACTCACCATTATTAGCATTTACTATTAAAGAATTAATGTTAAAGCTACTCAAAATATTTTGAAAAAAATGGCATAAAGTAAAACAATTCACATTTGGAAACCTTGGAGTATATCCATTATTTAAAAACACTATTTTCTTTTCTACTGATAAAGAAAAATAATATATATCACTTCTTAATAAAGGAGATATTTTACGAAATAAAAAGTGAATTATTAAATCATTAATTCCATGTTCTATCTACTTCTCTTATAATTTGGTTTACTGCTTTCATAGAAACACCTTCAAATTAAAAATTATTATAACCCAAATTTAAGATTTTTAAAAGTTTATTTAACGCAGATTTGAAAAATAATAAAATATATGATAAAATAAAGCTACTTTGGAGTGATATTATGAAATTACCAAATATAAATATATTAGATGAAAAAGATAAAAGATTAAGAGTTATTAGTAATGAAGTTTCTTTTCCTTTAAGTAAGAAAGATAAAGAAAATATTCAAGGAATGATTACCTACCTTACCATGAGTCAAATTGAAGAAGAAGCTAAAAAGTATGATTTACGAGCTGGTATGGGACTTGCCTATATTCAAATAGGCATACCAAAAAGAATATTTGTAATTGTAGAGGAATTAGATAACGGAGAATTTAAAGATTATATTTTAATTAATCCGAAAATAATTAGTCATAGCGAAGAACAGATATATGTGGGCGAAGGCGAAGGATGTTTAAGTGTTAATCGTGAGGTTGAGGGAATTGTACCTAGATATGCTAGAATTACAGTTGAAGCTCAAGATATAGATGGTAAACCATTTACTATTAGAGTCCGTGAAGATATAAGTATTGCATTTCAACACGAAATAGACCATTTAAATGGGATATTATTTGTAGATAAGATTGACCCTAAAAATCCTTATAAAAATGCAAGTAAATATCGAGAAATATAGTCTAAGAAGCTATATTTTTGCATTTTAAAAAGAAATATGATATAATACATATTACTTATGGGGGAATTAGTGATGATAAAATTACAACGTGACATGTTAAAAATAGCATGTTCAAAAAACAATACTAGTGATGCTTTAAATATAATTAAAGCTAATAATTTTAGTTTAGCTGAAATAAAGACATCTATAAGTTATTTACTTTTCTTAATGGAAGGTACTACTTATGAGATTTGGTATGATGCCGTTGCTATTCCATCAGGTGATGGCTCTTCCCATATAGTTAATTTGTTATATGCAGCACCAAGCGAAAATATAGTGGATGCTAAAGAAGAAATTCGATCAAGATTTCAAAGTATTACCTTTTATTCTAAAGAGAGCTTAACTCAGAAATTAACATTACCAGCAAATAACTATATCCAACTTGCTTTTGCGACTAATTTAATTAATTCTTTACAAAATATTTTATTTGGGCTCGCACCTGAAGAAGTATATATGGCTTTAAGTGTATTAAAAAATGGTGGGTTTAAAAGTTTTAATGCGAAAGAAAAACCTTTAAGATTAGAAGATCCTATTAATATTACAGAAGATAATTTAAACTACTCTGACAATGCGTTAAATATTATTGACCCGAAATTTCAATATATTATGGAATTTTTGGCAATTTTAACTGATTATCGTTTAAATAAACGAGATGGTCTATATCAGATTGCAACCGAGGAGTTAATGATGCTAGCTGAGAAATTTGCAAGTGATAGAACAAATAATGAATTAATGACTTTAAGTACTTAAAATAAGCAAGGCATCCTGCCCTGCTTTTTATGTATTTTCTAAATTGACACTAACGATTTTACTTACTCCAGACTCTTGCATAGTTATACCATATAAAACATCTGCATATTCCATCGTTCTTTTTTTGTGAGTTATTAAAATAAACTGACTTGCGCTTTTCTTTTCTTGCAAATATTTACCAAAAGTATCGACATTTGCTTCATCAAGGGCAGCCTCTACTTCGTCTAAAATACAGAATGGACTTGGCTTTACATTTAATATAGCAAATAATACAGCAATAGCAGTTAATGTTTTTTCCCCACCCGATAAAAGGCCAATGGAATTTAACTTTTTACCAGGAGGTTCAGCATTGATATCAATACCAGTATTTAAGATATCATTTGGATTAGTTAAAGTAAGTGTTCCCCTACCACCTTTAAATAATTTCTTAAAGACCGCATTAAATTCAATACTAATTTTATCAAAAGTTGTTTTAAATCTTTCAATCATTATTTTATCCATTTCGGTAATAATATTATTTAACTCACTACTTGAGTCTTCAAGGTCACTACTTTGTTTAGTTAAAAATTCGTAGCGAGTATTTACTCTTTCATATTCTTCAATAGCTCCCGTATTAACATTACCTAATTTCATAATATCTTTTTTTAGAGTATCAACTTTGGTACGAGCCATATCAAGAGGTATATCTAGTTCGTAACTCGTGCAAGCATATTCATAAGTTAGAGAATAATTTTCGGATAATTCTAATAATAGATTATCTAGTTTTACATCATATTTACCTAGTTTTATTTCTTTTTCTTTTAACTGTTCTTGAATTTTATGATACTCGTTATTAGTTTTGTGATAGCTATTTTCAGCTTCGCTAATTTTTAAAGCCAACTCTGACTTTTGTTTCTTTAATTTTTCTAGTTCATTAAAGGCAATATCTTTTTCGGATTGAACTTCAGTAGTCTCCTCTAAAATGCTTACTAATTTAGCATCAAGCTTATTGTTACTTATTTCAGAATTTCCTTTTATTTCCAATTCTTTTTTATTTACTGCGTCTTCTAAGGAACGTATTTTATTAGTCCGAGAATTTAGAATTTCATTTAAATTAATTAAAGTTTTCGCATATTCACTTTCTCTTTGTTCCATGGCATCAAAGTTAGAAGCAAAATCTTTATATTCATTGTTTAAATTCTCTAGTTCGATTTTGGTAACAGCTAGTTTTTCTTCGTATTCATTTAATTTTAATTTATCATTTAAATGCGTATTGCTGCCCTTTATAGAGCCACCATTAATAGACCCACCAGAATATAAAATTTCACCATCTAAAGAGACAATGCGGTAGCGGTAATTAAGAATTTTTCCTATTTCATTTAAAGCATCAATGTTTTTAACAACTAAAACATTGCCTAACTGATTTTTTATAATGTTATCATATTCCGAATGATATTTAACTAAAGAACTCGCTATATTTAAGAATCCTGGATGATTTTTAATCAAATCAATATCACTATTACTAATGTTTTTAGACTTTATAACATTTAGTGGAAAAAATGTAGCTCTACCAAGATTATTTGTTTTAAGAAAATTAATACATTCTTTGGCAGATGCTTCGTTATCCACGACTAAAAAGTTAGAAGATGCCCCTAAAGCTATTTCTATTGCTGTTTCATGTATACTTTCTGTTTCTATTAAATTGCTTATCGTATTATGAACCCCTTTAAGACGCATATTATTTAGGACACTTCGAACAGCGTTAGGCATCTTAGAATTATTAGCAATGTTGTCTTTTAATATCTCAATTTTATTTTCGTAGATAAGAATATTTTTAGCATAATCATTTATTTTAGTAAGTAATTTTTGCTTCTCCACTTTTGCAATTATTAAATCATTATCAATTTTGTCTTTAGCAATTGAGTTTTCTTTTATATCACTAATAACATCATCTAGTTTAGTTTTTTCGGTTGTTAAGTCATGCTTTAAAGATAATTGTTCTTCTTTTAATTTTAAGAGAGCATCAGCGACATTAGAATAATTAGCATTATATTTTTTGCGTTCCATAGTTACTAATTTTTCAGCTTCAAGGCTTGCTAAGTTTTCCGTGAGTTTTAAATATTCGTTATTTTTTTCGGTTATTTTTTCTTCTAGTTTTAAATTTTCAAGTTTTAATTTTTCCATATGAGAATTACCCTCAGCATTATTAGAACTGATAGCAGCGAGCTCTTTTTCAAGCTTTGCTACTTCTATTTTTATTTTTTTGTAATCAATATTAATAGAGGTAATATCACTTGCTATTAAAGCAATTTCAATATCTTTTAGTTCCTTTGTTAAATTCAAATATTTCTTTGCGATTTCACTTTGCTTTTTGAGGGGAATTACACTTTTTTCTAGTTCTGCAATAACAAGTTTCACACGGGCTATATTTTCTTTCGTTTTTTCAAGCTTTTTAAGACTTATTTCTTTCCGCTTTTTATATTTTAAAACCCCAGCGGCATCTTCAAATATAATACGCCTAGCTTCTGGCTTACTACTAATAATATCCGAAACGCTACCTTGAGAAATGATATTAAAGGAATCGTTACCAGCACCAGTATCCAAAAATAAATCGGTTACATCTTTTAGACGAACTTTGCTATTATTAATATAGTATTCATTTTCACCAGTATTATAAATTACTCTCTTGATTTCAACTTCACTAAATTCACTTTTTAAATAGTGGTCCGCATTATCAAATACTAAAGATACATAGGCTCGCGTATGAGGAGATCTAGTCTTAGAACCCGAAAATATAACATCACTCATGGTATCAGTACCTCGTAAAGATTTTACAGATTGCTCACCTAAGACCCAACGAACTGCATCTACAATATTACTCTTGCCTGAACCATTAGGTCCAACAATCGCAGTTATGCCATCTTTTACTTCTAAATCTATTTTATCGGCAAAAGATTTGAAACCAAAAGCTCGAATATTTTTTAAATACAATTTACTTCACTCCTTTTGAAACACTTTTTTTAAGAGCAGATAAAGCGGCCTGCTGCTCTGCCTCTTTTTTACTTTTGCCTGTTCCTGTACCATAAATTATGCCGTCAATTACAACTTCAAAAGTAAAAGTTTTAGCATGAGATGGGCCCTCCTCTTTAATAAGGCGATATTCCAATGATTTTTTGTCAGTTTGGACCATTTCTTGCAAGCGAGATTTGTAATCGCCTAAAAAGATATGATGTTCTTTAATATAAGGCTCTAAAATATCTAAAACATACTTTTTAGCAACTAGAAAACCTTTATCTAAATAGATAGCTCCTAAAACACTTTCAAAACAATCAGCGATAATCGTATCATTAATATCTTTAAGCTGCCCGTTTCCTACCCGAATATTTTTATCTATTCCAATATCTTTCGAATACTGAGCGAGCGCTTCTTCGCAAACAAAGCTAGCCCGAATTTTAGACATCTCACCCTCACCAGAATTCGTCGTTTTATAAAAATACTCACTAGTTATTAATTGTAAAACGGCATCGCCTAAAAACTCTAAACGCTCATAATTATCACCGCCATGTTCGTTAGAATAACTACTATGAGTTAAGGCAGTTAATAATAATTCTTCATTGTCTACTTTAATATTATACTTAGCTAAAAAGTTCATTTTATCACTCGTTTCATCTTATTCTTTGTTAATTATATCAAAAAAGCCCCAAAAAATAAACACAAACGTGCTTATTTACGAGTTCTCTTTACTATTTCTCTATCTCTTATACAACTCCTCAAGGCTAGCTTTGATAAACGTAAGCTCTGATGCAATTATAAGTAATAACACTGTACTATCATCTAGAAAAGAATAACCTACAGTACGAAACTTAAACGACTCAGAACTTCCATCTAATGTAATTCCTGTATCATATGTCACTCGATTATTATTAGCATGTATCTCTTCGATAATAGTTTTATAATTTTGATTCTTTAGTAATTCATTCCATTTTGTTAAAATAGCAAGCAGTTCTCTCTCCTTCTATTTTATCTTTTGAAGAGATAGAAGAGTTTTCTAATGATTTCCTAATTTCTATAGTAAGAATTTCAATCAAGCTATTAGTTTGAGATTTTACCTCTTCACCTTTAATATAAATTAAACTGTTACGAATGGCATCAATAATTTCTCTAAATACCATAAAACTTTTATTAATTTTGTTTAAATCAGAAAAGATAGGCAACAAATCCGCTATTAAAGATTTTTTGATTTCTTCATAGGAATGATTTTCAACATAGCTTATATTATACTTAGCTTTCAAAGTGTCAAAACGAGAACTAAAGTCTTCTTGGTGTTCTAAGTCTAAATTCTTTATTATCTCTTTCATGGTCTTAATATATTCCGATAATGTACAGTTATCTTCGCCATCTAAAACACTCGAGATTAAAGAGTATTTACCTGTTTTTAGAAATAAGTCATTAATTTTATCTGTAAAATCAGATGCTATATCTTCATATATATTTGGTGTTAAAGTTAGCTTATCATTTTCTTTAGACTCAATATTAATGTTGTTAGAAATATTAAGGCGAGTAGCTTCAAATATAACTTCTAATTCTTTAATTATTTCTTTATCATAAGCATTTCCAATTATTATAATAACTTTAATCTTATCTAAAAGGCTTGCTAAATTCTCTGGAACCTCTAAATCAGCTTTATTTATTAAAGCTTGGTATTCCGCTATATCATTTAAGAGACTTATTAATTCATTTTGTTTTTCCAGACTAGCTAGAATACTATTAAATTTTTCTTTTTATGCTCCTGTAATTTCTTCTTTAGTAAAATATAAACTTAGTTTTATATCACTATCAAAAGGTGATTTAGATGTAAAATTTGTCATTTCACTATCATATTCTTTTTTTAAAGTTTCTAATTCGGCATTAATAACTTGTTTTTGCTTTAAATCAAGTAAAGAAGTTATAATAGCAATTCTATTTAAAATATGACTAATTTCATCCGGAACTTCTTTTTTAAAACTATTTTCTTCACTTTCGTTTGTTATACTGGCTTCTGGGTCAAAAGATATTGCTACATAATGACCTTTTTTTAGAAAAAACATTTTTATAGCCATAAATTCAGCCACAGTAAATTTTCTATTTAAAGCGACTATCTTTTTTAAATTTTTAACACTATTATAAGCATAAAGTTTAGAAATAAGTGGCATGGGATCACTATAATTATGAATATATAATTCTTCAATACTATCATCAAAAACCCTATCACTATCTTCAGTAAAAATATTAGTGTTAGTAGATATAACTAAATTCTTAATATTATTATCTTGAAAAGCACCAATATTTATTTCTTTAAGTGTAGATGGCAATTTAACGTTTTTAGTTTAAGTTTGAAAAAGACATGATTTTCAATAATTGTAACTCCATCAGATATAATTACGGAAGAGGATGTTCGATGCTAGTACCTGTCAAGTACTCACTAAATAAAAAGATAAATTAATTTAAA